>DAORIU010000072.1:0-1629 GCA_035438645.1 Minisyncoccota bacterium | reverse complement strand
CCTATCAAACACTTCTCTTGCCCATGCTCTTTTATAAAATCCTGCCAACCATTTAGTATCTCTTCTTGTCGAAAGTCCCCCTCTACCTTTTTTATGATTTCTATTTTTTCTTTTATGGCTTCTTCTAGAGTAGTTTCCCTAAAGCCCTTCCAAACTATTTCTTTGACCGATCCTTCCACTACCGGCATTTCCTTTGGCAGAGTTCCACTTCTCGCATGAGAAAAAAGTGGTATACCTCCAACTGGCTTTGATGAATATGGCGGATATGGAAACTCTGTAGTGAGTTTTATTTTTTCTAAAAGAGTCTTTATCTGCTCTTCTTTCGGGAAAAGACTTTCGAAATTTGTCACAAGCCCGAGCATATCAAATGTATCTGTCTCAACTCCGAAAAGCACCTCAAACTCATAGGTTTTATCAAAACCCAAAAATTCATCTTTTCTTTTACAATCCTCCCCCACCAAAACTATCATTTGACCCTCAGCCATTGGATCAAGCCTGCCTGCATAAGTTATTGGGGTATTTTGCTCTATATCGTTTTCTTTTCTAAACCGCTCAATAAAAGTAGCCAAGGTTTCGCCAGCCTTTTTATCTAAACGGAAAACACCCGCCTTTAATTGACTATTTTGCAAATTTTGGGTATTATTTAGGGACATATTAAACAATAACACTATACCTCTTGAAAGAAAGAATTAACAGTCAAATAAGAGCGACAGAACTAAGAGTCCTAGATGCTGCGGGAGAAAACCTAGGTATCTTTCCTTTGGCGGAAGCACTAGAGATGGCCAAAGAGCGTGGAGTAGACCTCATAGAGATAAACGCCCTATCAAAGCCAGTAATAGCCAAAATAATGGACTTTGGTAAATACCAATACGAGCAGAAGAAAAAGGCTCAAAAGGCTAAAATTGGGGCTAAAACTACCGAAACAAAGAGCCTCCAGATCAAGATTGGTACAGGAGACCACGACCTCGAGCTCAAGGCCAAAACAGCCTCAAAATGGCTCAAGGAAGGACACCGAATAAAAGTCGAGCTTTTCCTCCGAGGTAGAACCAAGTCTATGGATCAAGCCTTTTTGAAGGAGAGACTTGACCGGGTCTTGCATTTTATTACAGAACACTATAAGATAGCAGAACCTCACAAGCAATCTCCGAAAGGGCTTGCTGTAGTTATCGAAAGGGATAAAAGTGCTGGAAAATCATCATAAATATATGAAAACCAACAAATCATACACAAAAAGACTAAAAATCACCAAAACTGGCAAAATACTTGCTCGTAAGCCTGGCTTTAACCACTTCAACGCAAAGCAAACAAGAACAAGTCAGCTTCAAGGAAAGAAGCCTGTTGATTTCCCTATGACACCAAAGCAAATCAGTCAATTTATCCCACACAACTAAACTTTCAACTTTATAAACTTTATTTTTAAACCAATCATATGACACGCGTAAAAGGAGGACAAAATGCACTAAAAAAGAGAAAGAATATTCTCTCTATGACAAAGGGTTACCGTTTTGGTCGCTCTACAAAAACAGCGCAGGCTATCGAAGCTATCGCTCACGCTGGAACATACGCTTTTGCTCACCGCAAGGACAAAAAGACTGACAAGCGCGCTCTATGGCAAGTACGCATCAACGC
>DAORIU010000071.1:0-1633 GCA_035438645.1 Minisyncoccota bacterium | reverse complement strand
TGTGTGATGTGGAACAAGATTTTTGGCTTTGGAAAATATTATTATAAGGATAGCAAAGGTGGTGAGCACAGTCATTTAGTCACTGGTTTTGCTATTTCTTCTACCGGGTTTACTTTATACAACATGATAGGCTGGGAGAGTTATAGGGCTGATATTAAAAATCTTGGTAAGTATAAGCTCTCTGGCAAGTCATGCCTTGCTATAAAAAGCATAGAAGATATTGACCTAAAAGTACTCAAACTTTTGATTAAGCAATTTGTCACAGACATGAAGAAAAAATATAAGACTGAGAAGTAGTATTTGACACCAAGCTAGCATAGGTATATTATCGATGTATATCAATATTTATAATTATCTATAAAACATATGACAACAAACATAAGTGAGGTTCAAAAGAGTATCAGTGATGCATTCGCTTGGCGAGCAGCGGTTAAGAGCTTTGATCCAGAGAGAGCTGTACCGAGTGAACTTTTGGAAAGTATTTTGGAAGCGGGGAGAATGTCAGCTACTGCTTTCGGACTTCAACCATTTCGTTTGGTAGAGGTGAAGAGTGCGGATTTGCGAGAGAAGCTTTTGGAAGTTTCATATGGCCAAAGACAAGTTGTCGATGCACCACACCTCTTTGTAATATGTGCTATAACAAATCTCGACGAAAAGTATGTTCGCACTTATGTTGAAAACATTGCCAAGACTCGTGGAGTACAAGTAGAAGACCTCAAAGGCTTTGAAGATAGCATGCTCGGCGGTATTTCAAACATGAATGATGAGCAAAAAGTATCTTGGTCTGCGAGACAGTCTTATATCGCTCTCGGGGCAATGCTTGAAACAGCAGCTCTTTTGGAAGTGGATGCAGGTCCGATGGAAGGCTTTATACCACAGAAGGTAGATGAAGTATTAGGATTAGCAGATCGCAATCTCAAGTCTGTGGCTTATGTTACCTTTGGATACCGCAAAGACGACAAATACTCACAAATGAAAAAGGTTCGTCTTCCAAAAGAAGAGTTCGTCCTTAGTGTATAATTTGTACATAAATGAAAACCGCTTTCACTATCTTTAAAACTCTTAGTGACGAGACTCGTCTTTTGATAGCTCTCAAGCTTTTTAAAAAAGGGGAGATGTCTTGCAAACAAGTTTCAGAGAGCTTCAAAGACCTCTCTCAGCCGACCATTAGTCACCACTTCAAGGCTCTAGAAAAAGCCGGCATTATATCTGTGCGCAAAGAAGGCACTTCGCACTTTTATTCTCTCAACAAAGAAATTCTCAAGAAAAATGGCGTGGATTTGAGTTTGGTAAAGTAGCTTTTGTTGTATAATCCTTTCATGACAAACAAAATATACCCGTGCCTATGGTGCAACAACAATGCCAAAGAAATGGCGCAGTACTACCAAAGTATTTTCCCTAATACAAAGATACTAGGGGAGCACCCAGCGGTGGTTTCTATAGAAGTCTTGGGGCAAAAACTTATGCTTTTAAATGGTGGGGACTTGTACAAGCCAAATGAAGCCGTATCTCTAACAGTAGAGTGCGATAAACAAGAAGAGATAGATATGTATTGGGAAGGACTTACAAAAGAAGGTAAAGAAATGGAATGCGGTTGGTGCAAAGACAAATACGGCTTTTGCTGGCAAATAGT
>DAORIU010000070.1:0-1658 GCA_035438645.1 Minisyncoccota bacterium | reverse complement strand
CACTCGCATTAGTTCAACGCTACCAAGATAAATTGGTTGAAATAGACGAGCAACTCGCTCTTTTCCCAACTGAATAACATGGAAGAATACAGTCAAAAAGAAGAAAATACATTTAGGGAGGCTCTTTTCAGAAGAATGGATACACAAGACAATTCACTCGGAAAAATTCTTGAGCAAACCCAAAAAACTAATGGGCGTGTTAATTCGCTTGAAACCTCCCGAACACAGATTTGGACCGCTATATCAATCCTACTATTTTTAGGTGGGGCAATTATCACCTTGTCAATATCTGCAATCAATACTAAAATAGAAAAAGGAATAAAAGACGCACTGTCTCAACTCGAAGACTACGACCAGATTATTATTGATAATAAATGACTATGGGAAAGATACTTATACTCAAAAGAAAATCTACTGCTCCTGAAAGAAAACCTACAGGAAAAACTCTTATTTTAAAAAAGAAACCTTACGAAAAGCCTAGGCGTATCAGGCCTAAGAATGTAGCTTAGTATGAAAATTAGAATCATTAAAAACACACAAACAGTCGTGGTAGATGATGACATTGAGAAAGCTTTCAGTTACCTGAAAGAAAAGACGCCACTTACATTTGAATGCTTGGTTGAATGGAAAGCAATTCCTTTCCAAACTGTCGAAAATGGCGTCTTGCCCAACAATCTCAGAAATCAAATGGTTGAATCGTATGGTTCTGGCTTTGACGTTCTTATCCATATTTTTGAATATAAAGACAACTCTTTTATGGGAACATGCGGGTATGCCTATCCTATATACAATGGCGTTTCCTACCTTGAAGTAGGGGTCAATAGCTATACCGATTCATATGGCGGATCATGGAAAGTGCTTGCACATGAGATGATGCACTCAATACGCATGATGCTATCTGAAAAGGGAATCAGCCTTATGGACGAAATGGACGCCACATTTGTCAATGGCGTAAAAATGCCCTACTACAAGAACGACGATCCATATGCGCCAGACGGAAACTTTGCAGTCATGCT
Source organism: Minisyncoccota bacterium (assembly GCA_035438645.1). Taxonomy (GTDB): domain Bacteria; phylum Patescibacteriota; class Minisyncoccia; order Phycocordibacterales; family UBA9973; genus UBA4124. The sequence goes on along the minus strand of DAORIU010000070.1, from coordinate 642 downwards.
CAAGAAGTTCGAGCCACATTGGGACAAATTCAAAGAAACAAAAATATACCCCCTACTCAAAGAAGGCATGAGATCTTTAGATGTGCTCACTCTCCAGACCTACTTGAAAGTGCTCGGCTACTTCAGTCAAAATACCACATCATACTTCGGCCCTGTCACAAAGCAATCGGTCAAAGACTTCCAAAAGGCTAACGGGCTTGTTGCAGATGGTGTTGTCGGCAAGGCTACATGGAATAAACTCCTAGACCTTGTCTCAAAAAAAAAGTCTAAAGTAGAGAAAACAGGCATATACCAGCTCTACCCTTTAGTAGAACGAGCCAGAATAGCCTTTATAGAGGCCTGTAGGCTTCAAGGCGAAGAGATTAGGGTAACAGAGGGCTATCGCAGTATCGAGCGCCAAAACGAGCTCTATAAGCAAAGACCGAAGGTAACGAATGCTAAGGGGGGAGAATCATTCCATAACTATGGAGTTGCTTTTGATGTTATTTTTACTAAAACAGGCTACAAGGGGAATTGGGATAAAATAGGCAAAATCGGCAAAGCTATGGGCTTAACTTGGGGAGGAGACTTTAAGTCAATTAAAGATCGGCCACACTTCGAGCTAACTCTTGATTACAAGCTAAAAGACTTCAAGGAAAACAA
>DAORIU010000069.1:0-1704 GCA_035438645.1 Minisyncoccota bacterium | reverse complement strand
ACTGATACTGGATCAAAGTTTCCTATTTCTATAATGATATTTTTTGTCTCGTCATTTATCTCAGCACTTTTACCGCCCTTCACTCCAGCGATAGCAAGTGGGCCCAAATAGTCAGCGATAACCATATCACTTGTTTTCAAAACTTTTTCTTCATCAGAGAGAGTGGTTATCTTTTCTTCTTCGTGTGCCATTCGAACCACTATCCCGCCATCTATCTTGTCTTTATCAAATGCGTGCACAGGTTGCCCATCATCCAGGAGTACCAAGTTTGTAGCATCAACAACGTTGTTGATAGACCTTGCTCCCACTGATTCAAGTGCACTCTTTAGCCACTCGGGAGATGGGCCGATTTTGACACCACTCATTTCTATCGCCATATATCTACGTACCAAATCAGTTTGGATTTCAACTTTTGTAGAAAGAGGTGTGGTTGTTAGCTGAGGTAAATCAAACTTTTTCAAAGTTAGACCAAGAAGTCCAGCAAGCTCTTTGGCAATACCAGCATGACTCAAACAATCATGCGCCCTATCAGGCAGAACTGCTATATCAAATACGTGATCTTCTTTAATTTCTTCTATTGATTCAACCTCAAAAGCTCTTGAGTGAATAACATCAACAAGATCTTGTGGTGAGGATAATTTTTCCTCAATATGATTTTGTAGCCAGTTGTATGATATAAGCATAGTGTAAGTAGATAGTAGTAAGTAGTTAGTAGGAAGTCAATTTATTTAGCATTCGCAATACTTCTTCTATTTGTAAAATTAAGTCTTTGTATGTTTCTTGATCAATAAAACCAAGCTCATAAACGATTTCAATTTGAGTTTCTAATTCTGATGCTGATCCAAAAGCAATACTATAAAAATGATTTTTATCTTTTTGAGTTCTCCTTCTTGAACCCTCAGCAAGATTTGATGGTATAGAAACCACCGCACGCCTCATCTGAGAAACAAGGCCGAACTGTTCATCTTTTGGAAACTGTTTTGTAATTTCATAAATAGCTTTAGTAATAACTATAGATTTTTGCCAAACAATTAATTTTTTATATCCTTGTTGTTCCATACTACTAACTACTATCTACAAACTACTTACTTCCCTTAAAACTGGTTTAATCGCAAGTCTCCATGATACAAAATACGAATATCTGGGAAACCAAACTTCACATTAGCAAGTCTATCGAGCCCCATACCAAATGCAAAACCTGTTACCTTTTCTGGATCATAACCAACATTTTTTAAAACATTTGGGTGAACCATTCCGGCGCCACATATTTCTATCCATCTATCTTGATATTTTACCCAAACCTCAAAACCAGGCTCAACAAACGGAAAGAAGCTAGGTCTTAGTCGTATCTCTGTTTCTGTTCCAAAGAGTTCTCGGAAAAATCCAAGTAGAGTTCCCTTCAAATGCTCTACAGTAATACCTTCTCCTACTACAAGACCTTCAACTTGGTGAAATTGCATTTCGTGTGTAGCGTCTGTTGATTCATTTCTGAAAACTTTTCCTGGCACGATGATGGCAAACGGTGCTGTATGGTTCTCCATATAACGTATCTGCACTGGTGAAGTGTGAGTGCGGAGCACATATCCAGGACGGTCTTTGATAAAAAATGTGTCCTGCATATCACGCGCTGGGTGATCCTTTGGGACGTTCAGTGCATCAAAGTTGTGATACTCATCCTCAAGCTCCGGTCCTGTCGCCACCGAA
>DAORIU010000068.1:0-1775 GCA_035438645.1 Minisyncoccota bacterium | reverse complement strand
TGGACAACTCTGACCCTAGTGATGGCAAGGCTGATTATTATGGCGTAGACACAAATGGAGACGGTATTTTGGATCTTGAACCAGACCCTTCTTGTGTTGGATTAGACGGCACCGAAAAGGCTGATATTTCAAATAGCAACCTGATTTCTTGCTACAACTTTTGTACTTTTACTGATATTTTGAAAACCATAAACAACGGCATTACATTTTTGATAACTACACTTTTTGTTCCGACTTTAGTTATTGTCTTTATGACAGCTGGCGTCAAATACATTTTAGCTCAAGGGGACTCCAAAAAGATTGTTAGTCTCAAAAATATCATCAAAAACATTTTGATTGGCGCTCTTTTGATCCTTTGTTCTTGGCTTATTGTGAAGGTCGTTCTAACTGTTTTGGTCAAGGATTCAGATAGCGCTCTACAGTTTTTAGAATAGTGATATAATTTATTTTATGAAAACAAAACACCTTTTTATCTTACTGCTTCTGGTCACACTAGGTATCAAAAGCCCAACTTTTGCCCAATCTAACAACACAAACTCTGTTTCTCAATGTGAGGATGGTGTCGATAATGAAAATCCAAAAGATGGCCAAATCGATAGGAACGGTAGAACAGTCAATGGTGTGAAGTATCCACCTGATGAGAACTGTAAAGATCCAAATGCTATTTGTGAAGATGGTACTAGGACTTGTATCCTAGGGGCTCGTTTTACTAACACAGGTACAAAGTCAGCACCAGCTTCTGGGGCATCTGACTTTGATTTGAAGGTTAGGATAAACAATCCCTTAAAAGTAGACACTATAGAGGGGGCTATCCAACTCTTTATGAATATGGTTTTGAGAATCGCCCTACCATTTATCATAGTCTTCTTTATTTGGAGCGGACTAAACTTTATATTAGCTCGTGGTAATGCTGAAAAGATAAAAACAGCCAAGAAGATGTTTTGGTATACTATTATAGGCTCACTGCTCATACTCGGAGCTTGGACTATAACGAACGCTATTATAGGAACAGTTAACTCAATCACTGGATAATTATGCTTAAAAAAACCTTCTCAATACTCATAGTACTAGCCTTATTTGCTCCTAGTTTTGCTTTTGCTCAAAGTCAAAACCAATGCTCTACTATAAACAGTACAAATTATCCAAACTGTTGCCCCTCGACTACTCCCTCTATAGGTGTTGCTTGTGTCAACTTTAAAATAAATACCTGTAATACAAACCCAAATGATCCTATATGTCAAAACGGTGCTCCAACCGGGGGAGGAAATGGATCTCCAAATACAAACCCTACAAACTCCGGCACTACTCCAGGGACTATTGCTCCTACACCACAGGCAAGCTCCCAACAACTAGCCTCCTGCAACCTTATATCTTTTGACTCTCTCTTGGATATTCTCATCTGGCTTAAGTGTATTATTGGGGTAGCAATTATTCCTCTTATCTTCACTATTACTTTCCTAGTCTTCCTTTGGGGTATGTTTGGCTATATTAGAGATGCCAATGATGTCAAAAAGAGGGAAGAGAGCAAAAAGTTTATTTACTACGGCATTATCGGGCTAACTGTTATGGTGGGTGTTTGGGGCATCGTACGTATAGTTACTACTACTTTTGGGCTTGGCAATACTGTGCCACAGCTCCAGACAGATTGTTTGACAACAGACAAAAATAACCCTTGTAAAAAATAGGGTTGTGGTATACTTATAAGCGTATTAATAGTTAAAGGTTAAACAAAATATATTTGATTTTATGAAAAAAATAGTTATGTCATTATTTGC
>DAORIU010000067.1:0-1784 GCA_035438645.1 Minisyncoccota bacterium | reverse complement strand
TCAAGGTGGCTTTGAGTTTGATATAGGAGATATGTTTGGCAGTATGTTTGGTGGAGGAGGTCGTCGTGGCAAACCTCGCGGAGCAGATTTGCAAACAAACATGACTATAGACTTCAAAGACTCTGTCTTTGGTGTTGAAAAAGAACTCAAGGTAACCAAGCCTTCTGTTTGTAACAACTGTAAAGGCGATGGAGCAACTCCTGGCACCAAACTCCACGAGTGTGACAAATGTAAAGGCTCCGGAACTATCCGCACAGTACAGCGCACAATCATCGGACAAATAGCGACCAACGCTACTTGTGACAAATGTCACGGAGTAGGCAAGATACCCAAGGATCCTTGCAAAACTTGCCGAGGAACTGGTGTTGTAAATGACACTCGCACTATTCGCATAACTGTCCCAGCCGGAATTCAAAATGGTGAGACACTACGACTCTCTGGTATGGGTGAAGCAGTCCAAGGTGGGCAAGCAGGAGACTTGTATGTACACATCTCTGTCGCTCCACACAAAACTATTTCTAGAAAAGGCACAGACTTGTATGCAAACCTAGATATTCGTCTTACCGATGCGCTTCTTGGAAATACTTATGAAATAGAAACACTAGATGGAACAAAAAAGGTAGAAGTGCCTAGTGGTACAAAGATAAATTCTCAAGTCACCTTGAAGGGCTTTGGTGTGCCGACCAGTAGAAGTCATCGTGGAAACTTTGTAGTAAATCTCAATATCAAAATGCCAGAGAAACTCTCCAAAGAAGCAAAACTCTTGATAGAGGAACTCAAAAAAGAGGGGATATAAAAAGAAAAAGTCCTGATTACTCAGGACTTTTTTGTTAAACATTTTCTAAATGCTCGTGCTTATGGGGGATAAGATGCGACAAAACACAACCAACTATTCCGCCAAGTACAAAATAAACCATCAAAGATTCATGCTCGCTATGTGAATTAAATTGATCTATGTACTTTGGTAAAAACAAATATATAGAACCTATAGCCACAACACCTGAAAGGAAAAGTGGTATTTTGGCTTTTTTAAAGTGCTTGCTTGTTTCTCCAAAAAGGAAAATAAAATCAAGAGCGACATGAAAAAAGAACCAGAAAGCTACCATACCGTATACTGGATGAGCACTATACTCTATGGCCTCAAGCACCATGTGTACCAAAAGAAAAAGGATGCTCAAAATACTAGAGAAGCGATGAGCAAAAATAGCCAACAAAAATCCTCCGAAGATTAGAGGTACTGACCAATTTGGCTCAAAACCAGTTTCGGCTATATGTACGCTGAGGGCTACAAGGTATCCAAAAAGGAATAATTTCCAAAGAATATTTTTCATAATTTATGATTAAAAGTTTACCACACTTTACAGTATTTTTATGGAAAGTAAATAGTGTATATTATGATTGACAAAAGATAATAAATATGCTATTATATAGACATAGTTCTTTGAAGTGTTTTAGTTGGTTTTCCAGAGTTTCTATATGGAAGTTTTGGTAAACCAACTAAAATGAAATACTTAAACGCAATCGGATTTTTCTTACTTTTTGCTTTTATTGCAATTTTGATAGTTGCAGCAGAAAGTAAGAATGCTAATTCTTTTATCTTTTCTGAATTTTGTGCCTTTGCTGGTATTGTATGTATTGCAATAGCAAACAGAAAACAAAAAGTCCTGGCTTAATATCCGCAAAAAAGTACAAAGCCTTCTCCTTTGGAGAAGGCTTTTTTTATTGCCTGTTTTATTGTAAAATACAGCTTATATATGGCATCCCTAGAAGAGCTCCGAGAGGAG
>DAORIU010000066.1:0-1798 GCA_035438645.1 Minisyncoccota bacterium | reverse complement strand
AAACAAAAACATCAACTGATTATGTTATTGAAGCAATAAACTTCTTCAAAAACGAGTACAACAAAGTTAGAGTGTCTGGTCTTTCATACGAATATGACCTTGGTCAAAACTTTGCCAAAGCAAACGACGATATTGAGGAAGAAGATGCTGACAAACACACTTTCAAACTTAAAGCTCTTGAACAACTTAAAAATGTGGGGTTCATTAAAGACTATGAGATTGAGGAAAGGGTTATAAACGAAGGATATTATGTTTGGGATTACGCTATTTGCAAAATAGATGAAAGCAAAATAACACAAAAAGAAGCTCCGAAAGCAACAGCTGAAGGTGTGGAAGCACTAACTAAAAAAGTTATACACGAACATACTCACCGCTTTGAAAACAGTATCCAAGAAAAAGAAATTGACCTTAATCACAAGTTTGTTGAAGATGATGTTTTAGTTAAAAATAAAAAGAAAATATCTTTACCAAAGTTTTCTTCCACAGAATGGAGCAAGATAGAAATAAGATTTATTGATAAAGATACGGTCTATATGAAAGCAGGTCAGAAGACAGCCACAGCAGACTATGAAAGTCTTGGCTTTCGCAATGATAAAAATGGCAAACCAAATACAGCTTGGCACTTCCTGTTTGAACTTGCAAAAAGAAATGGGGAAACCCAAGCAATACCAAGCCCTGTCCCAGATAGCATAAAACAACAAAAGAGAGCTCTTTCGGACCGTCTCAAAACTATATTCAAAAATGATACAGACCCATTCAATGATTTTTCAGAAGCTAATACTTATAAAATTAAATTGAAACTTTTGCCCCCTACCGACAAAGAAAAACCTGACAATCTTGGTGTTGATGACTACCTTAAAGAAACAATGACCTCCCAGTACGAGCCAGAAGCGAAGGAATAGCGGTGTAATCACCCAAAACACTGATTGGGAAAATAGCCAGTAAGAACCACAGAAAACCTGTGGTCTCTTTTTTTGTAGTGATTTTTCACCCTATGTAAGTGAGAGCCAGATACTCTCACATTACTCATTAGCAATAATTACTATGGCTACAAAGAATAAAGAGAAGCAGTCCTCTCTTGAAGATGGTTCGGTTGTTTTTACAACCTATGACCTTGGTGTATCAACCGCACTTTTATGTGCGGGTTTTGAGTTGTTATCAGTAGACAAAAAGAACAAAAGAAAAGCTCTTTTTGTTTTTAAGAAAGAAAAAGGTATTGAAGATGTTACAGATAGATATTTTTCAGATAAGTTAGAAGTCAAAGCCAGGTCGTTCTTTGACCATCTGAAAGCTCTGAAGAATAAGCTCTACTCCGAATAACTATGGTCTTGTCAGATGAAGACATCACCAAGTTTCAAAAGCTCTACAAGGAGCATTTTGGAGTTGAAATAAGTAAAGAAGACGCCTATGAAAAAGGTGTAAAACTTTTACGGTTGATGTCCATTGTCTACAAACCAATGACAGAAAAAGACTATGACCTTATACAGAAACATCGTTACGACACGCTCCACTTACTTCAAGATAAATTGAATGAAAAATCCTCGTAGGGTTCCTTGAAAAACACCGACAACAACATAAACACATATGGATACGATTATTATCAAGATATACGGACCGCATAAGTTTCAAATTAAAAATACCGAGTGGTTTCTACCAGAGCTTAAAAGTCGCAAGTTCTCTGAACTATCGGTAACGGAAAAGAAATCAAGGCGTATATACTTGCGTCACTTCGTCTTTCATCCACCCTACCAAACTGACTACTTACCCAAGATAGAGATTTTTGAAACTCTATCAAAAA
>DAORIU010000065.1:0-1877 GCA_035438645.1 Minisyncoccota bacterium | reverse complement strand
GTCTTCCTGAACTCAAAAAGACACTTCGAAAGGCTGTTATCGCCAACGCTATCTTTCCAGTTTATGCCGGGAGTGCACTGAAGAACAAAGGTGTTCAACTAGTTCTCGATGCTGTGGTCGACTACCTCCCAGCCCCAACAGATATCAAGGCTATCACTGGAACAAATCCTGATACTGAAGAAGTTATCTCTCTTCCAGCGGATGACAATGCTCCATTTTCTGCTCTTGCATTTAAGAGTATGGTGGACCCATTTGTGGGACAACTTGTTTTCTTCCGTGTTTATTCTGGAACTATCGAGGCTGGTTCATATGTTTACAATCCTCGAACAGGAAATAAAGAACGTCTCTCTCGTATCGTGCGAATGCAAGCTGATCAACGTGAAGAAGTGAAGAAAGTTTTTGCTGGAGAAATCGCGGCAGCTGTAGGACTCAAAGATACTAAGACATCAGATACTCTCTGTGACGAAAAAGCGCCTGTAGCACTTGACCGTATCAAGTTCCCAGAACCAGTTATTAACCTTCGTATTGAGCCAAAGACAAAGGCTGACCAAGAAAAAATGGGTATGGCACTTAACAAGCTTGCTGATGAAGACCCAACATTTAAAGTCTCTACCGATCCAGAAACAGAAGAAACTATCATTGCAGGTATGGGAGAGCTTCACCTTGAAATTATCGTGGATCGTATGAAGCGAGAGTTTGGAGTGGAAGCAAATGTTGGTAAGCCACAAGTTGCATACCGCGAAACTATCACTGGTGAAGCGCAAGCTGAAGGTAAGTACATCAAGCAATCCGGAGGTAAGGGTAACTATGGTCACGTAAAGATCAAGATCAAGCCTATGGACCAAAGTGTGGATGAAAAAGACCTTCCAAAGAACACAAAGCGCAGTGGTGGATTTGAATTTATTAACAACATCAAAGGAGGAGCTATTCCAGGCGAGTTCATCCCAGCTATTGAAAAGGGTCTAAAAGAAGGTCTCGACAGAGGTATCCTTGCTGGATTTAAAATGGAAAACGTTTCTGTGGATCTATACGATGGATCTTTCCACGAAGTTGACTCAAACGAAATGGCTTTCAAGATAGCTTCTTCTATGGCTATCCAAGATGCATGTCGATCTGCTAAGCCTGTTATCCTTGAGCCGATGATGAAAGTAGAAGTTGTAACTCCTGACAAGTTCATGGGAGACGTAAACGGATCTCTGTCATCACGTCGTGGGCTTATCGAAGGAATGGAAACTCGCGGTCTCAACCAAGCAGTGACTGCTGTTGTACCTCTTTCTGAAATGTTTGGTTACATGACCACACTTCGATCTATGACTGAAGGACGCGCAGGATTTACTATGGAGTTCTTGCGTTACGACATCGTGCCTCAAAACGTGGCTGATACTATCATCAAATCTCGTTCATAAAACAAAAAACATCCGCCAATTGGCGGATGTTTTGTTGGGTGATATAGTAAAAGAAAAATCTATGTCATATAAAAAAGACAAAGCTAAGGTCATCGTTGATGGTGGGCAAGTATTTTATGCTTATACTCAGTCAATAGTCTGGAACGAAATAAAGCCTATTATCAATAGAGATCTTGTTTTTAACAAAGATACCGATCCGTTAAAAAAAGATCTTTGCTCTCCCGAAGCTATGAAAATAGCACTGAAATCTTTGGAAGACGAATAATAAAAGCCGTTTTCTGCCACAGAGCAGAAAACGGTTTTTTTATTTTGTGATATATGGTTAATATACAAAATGTATTAGAATTGTTAGACATGAAAGCCATAGATTCGTACCAGAGAAAATATAGGTGGTTGTCCAATTTTTGGCCATGCATTATTGAGTTTGAAGGTTTGGAATGCTCAACATTAGAACATGCTTTTTTTGTGTCA
>DAORIU010000064.1:0-1899 GCA_035438645.1 Minisyncoccota bacterium | reverse complement strand
CGACAAAAGAGGTCTTCTCTGCGACATGCATTTTGTAGCCATCTGATGTGACGAGTCATCAAAGACCAGCGTTTTATTTGCCGAGCATCTTCTTTGGGAATGCGACGACCCATATAGTAACGACAATACCATTGAAACCAACCACGAGGGTCTTCGGCATATATCCAACCTTTTTCCCTCCAGACTTTCAAAGATTGACTAGCATCAACTCCAAAATAGTTGAGCTTGGGATTTTTCTTTTCTGGAGAGAGTTTGGCTTTTGTAAACCAATCTTTGGGAAATTCTTTTGTGCAATCAGTCATGTACTTGCCACCAAAGACTCCGAGAGCCAGCATTTGCTTGGGTGTGAGTTGTGGTTTGAATTCTGGTGCAAAGTCTTTGCCCATACGAGCTGTGATCTCATAGCTATAACCCTTTTGCATTTTGTCGCTAACACGAACTTTCATCTTAAAATTCTATGCCCAAAATTTTCAAAACCAAAGGCGCGAGCGGATCAGCCGAAAGACCATAGACCATAACTCCACCCAAAAGCCCTGTGACAACAACGGCCACAAGACCAAAGAGAGCCAAAACTATCACAAAGCTTTTATTGGTAAGAAGCTTGGTGATGTTCAAAAGCAAATTTTTTAGCCAAGAGATATTTATCTTTGAAATTATTTTTCCCTCCAATGCTTTCAAAATCTCTCCGACAAGAATAAGAGAGAAAAACCAAACAGTCATACTGGCAAATGTTTCGTGCATTTCTACCAAGTCTCTTCTAGGACTAGATAGCTCTTGCGCAAGTTCTCCTGTCGAAGTAGCCACAAAAGCTGATACTACTCCAAAGAAAAGAAATGTGTTTTGGATCTGTCGCCAAGCAACTGTTGGAAACCATTTTTCTACTGGCAAAATTTTGAGTACTGCATAAACGAAAAGTAGTGCTACAGGAAAGTGAACAATGATTGGATGAATGTTGTATTGCATAGAAATATTATATCAATAATGTAGATAAATTGTTAAATCTATACTACAATATAACCCTATCAACATAACAAAACTAAAATATGGGTAAAAGAGCCACAGCTCTCGGAGCAAAAGTAAAATCAAAGCGTTCACACAAAACAGCCAAGCGTCTAGCGATCAAAAAGACTATGCTTGAAGCCAAAGTTGCAAAGAAGAAAGCTTCAAAAAGAAAAGTAAAAAAGACAAAATAAAAAAATCCCTCTGGCTATCTCAGAGGGATTTTTATTTGACAAAAAGCTTGTGGGTTGTAATATCAAAGAAAACATTATACTTATGGTAACGAATCTTCCTATTGGTCATCAAATTGAACAACTGTACTGCCGTTTTACCAGAGAAACTACAGAAGGTATCGAGACGGGCATTTGTTTATTTAAAAACAAAGAGCTTGTTGGCAATATCTGGGATATGTATTATTTTAAAAGATTAGGAGACTTAGACATGATACTCGAAGTTTCTGAAAGTTGGATGGGTACTACTCATAATTTTGAACCAATATCTTTCAAAGACTTAAAGCAGGAAATAAAGCAAATGAAGTTGGGGTTAGAAAATTCTATCAAGGAGCTGGCTAATACAATTGATCGTTTGAGAACCGAGAACAAGAAAATTGAAGTTCCGTTTTTTGAAAAAACCTTGTGCATGTTCCAGGCTTGTAACTCCGAATTATTAGAATCAGAAGAATGGGTCAACGGCTTGCATTTGAACGATATGGACTATGTTCCGGTACGAGAAAAGCAACGATTTTAAAGCAGCTTAATTGCCGCTCTCACGTTTGTGAGAGCTTTTTTATTTACAAAAACATTTACTAGGGTTTGAGCAAGATTGGAAAATGTTTGACAAAAAGCTTGTGGGTTGTAATATCATAAAAAACCACTTTAAAATGAAACATTTAATTTTTTG
>DAORIU010000063.1:0-1936 GCA_035438645.1 Minisyncoccota bacterium | reverse complement strand
GCTGATGCCGAAAGAGCATCTATCAAATACAAACAAACAGAATATATGGCTGATAGAGTGGGTGCACAGTTTGATGGCTCAGTAACTGGAGTATCAATGAACGGAATTTTTGTGGAAGAAAAAGAAAGTAAGTGTGAAGGAATGATTAGGTTGCGCGACTTGGGCAATGACTACTTTGAGTACAATGACAAAGAGCTAGCTATCATAGGCAAACGCACTGGCAAGACATTTCGTATTGGGGACAAAGTAAAGTTCAAAGTAACAAATGCTGACTTGAGTCGAAGAATTATAGACTACACTCTTGTATAAAATATGAGACATGGATTTTTTTTGCTAGTTATATTTTTTATTGCTCTTGTGGGTTTTTCTTTTGCTTTTTCACCTACCTTATCAAAGATACAAAAACCCAAAGAGTTTTCTATAGGCTGGGTCGGCGATATGGTTCCTTCTGGTCAAGAAGCTTGGAATCATGGAGCTTTTGGTTTAATAAAATCTGAAACTCAAAAACCTGATTTGATGATTGGAAACTTTGAGGCAACCTTTGCCAAAGAAGACAGAGCTTCAAAGTGTCTGTACTTGGGAGAAAATTGTCATGCTTTCAGAGGTGACGAGTCTTTTGCTTATGCTATGAAAGACGCTGGTTTTGATTTTATTAGTTTAGTTAACAACCACTCTTATGACTATGGCGATGAGGGGCTCTATGATACAGAAGAAGTGCTTGAAAAGTTTGGTATCCCTTTTGTCTCACAAACAAAACCAACTGCTTCTATAGTCATCAACGACAAAAAAGTTGGCATACTAGGAGTCTCTTTTACTCCTCCTAAAATTTTGATAAATGATTATGATTTTATAGCAACTGAAATACGAAGACTGAAAGAACAGAACGAAATAGTTATTTTGATTTTTCACGGAGGGTCTGAAGGCTCCGACAAAACTTTTGTAACAGGAGATTTTGAATATTTGGGAGATGAAAACAGGGGTAATGTTGAAAAGACTTCAAAAATAGCTATCGATGCTGGGGCGGATATGGTACTAGGCTCTGGTCCTCATGTTTTGCGAAAAGTAGAATACTACAAAGGCAAACCTATTATATATAGTGCTGGGAATTTTGTTGGTGGAAACCAAAGATTGCAGACAAAAGGCGCTCTTGGTATTTCAGCAATATTCAATATCAAAAAAGTAGATAGTTCTTTTAGGGTAAACATAACATCAGTACTACTTTCAAAAGAAGGCGTACCAGAAATAGACCCTCTAAACCAAGGAAAAGAGCTGATTGAAAAAATAAGCGATTAATGCTACAATCAATCCCGTAAACATATGGAACAAACACTTCAAATCATTCAAATAGCCTCTAGTGTGCTCTTGATAATCCTAGTCCTTCTACAAAAGGCCAACCCTGATATGGGAGCTTCTTTGGGTGGAGATGGCTCATCATTTCTTCAAACACGACGCGGAGCAGAGAGATTTTTGTTTATCTTCACTATCTTTGTTGCTATAATATTTGCTGGTTCAAGCCTCTTGGCAGTAGTACTTAAATAAATAACTCTAACCCAGAAAGGTTAGTTTTATTTTTTCTTTATGAAACGATATTTATCATCCTTTTTTTCTTTTCTCAAAAATAAAAAGTTCCCGAGCCGAGAAGACTTCAAAAGTCTACTTGATTCCCCTTTTTCTCTAACAAAGTTTTTTACATTTGCTGTCTTTGTCATTTGTATAAGCCTATCTCTAAACTTATTACTCACTCTTAGTAACAAACTAACCGTAGAGATACCAGAGTATGGTGGAGAAATAAACCAAGGTGTTATAGGCTCTCCTAGATTTATAAATCCGCTCCTTGCAACCAGCCAAACAGATCTCTTTCTTTCAAAAATAATTTTTGCGTCACTAGCAAGTATTGATAGTGGAGGAGATTTAAAACCTATTATTGCCAAAGAGT
>DAORIU010000062.1:0-1956 GCA_035438645.1 Minisyncoccota bacterium | reverse complement strand
TCAGCGATCTTTCAACTGAAGTCTTATAAACAAAAACCACCAAAGAAGAAGCTGCAGCTATAATCCATGCTGTTTTGAAGTTTAAAAATACTAGTGTTGCAAGACTAAGTATGATTGTGACAAAAGAGACTTTTTTGAAAATACCTTTTGGAATCAAAACCTCATACATTAAAAGCGCAAGTAGAAATACAAAAGTTGCAAAATAAGAAAAATCAACCCAAGACCCAACCAGTGTACCCTGACTTGCTACATGAGAGAGGTATTTTGAGACAAAAGAAATCTTTTGTGTTGCAAACAACACTATTTGTAACAAAATTGTTAGCGCAGATCCTGAGAAGGTAACAAGAAAAAGTTTGACCAGCTTTTTTTGATCTCTAGCAAAAGTTGCAACCAAAAATACAAACAGTGATAAAACCAAAGTTGTTGCAAAAGAATCAAATACAAAACCCTTGCCCCAAAGAGAAACCTTTGGATTGACTGATGTCAAAGCGCTAACCAAAGACAAAACCACCCAAGATAGAAAAGCCAATAATGCTGGAGACTTTGGTATTTTTAAAGAGCCTTCAATAAACTGCCCAACCAGCCAAAAAGAGGTAGCTAAAAACACCCCTAAATACAAAAGAAAGCCCTTCACCATAGAGTTTCCTCCTGCTGAAGTAGACAAAAAGACTAAAGGTAATATAGCGCATAGTGCCGCAATAATAATAAAAGAAGTGTTGTTGAATCTGGCTACGATTTTTTGATACATATGCTTACTATTATATATTAATTTAAGAGCTAATAACAATGTTGATAATTCTATTTGGAACTACAATGATTTTATTGATATCTTTCCCTTCCGTGTACTCTTTGATTTTTGGCAATTCCAGAACCATTTTTTCTACCTCTTTAGTATCCATATCTTTTGCCAAAGTTATTTCTGCGCGAAGTTTTCCATTTATTTGAACCCCAACTGTCACCTGATCTTCTATGACAAGAGATTCATCATACTTTGGCCACACTGATAAATGAATACTTTCTCCCTCCCCTAACTGATGCCAAAGTTCTTCGGTGATGTGAGGAGCAAATGGAGCGAGAAGTTGGAGAAGAGTTTTGTAATCTTGTTTTGAGATGCTTTCTTGTTTATCCCATTCGTTAAGCAAGATCATCATGGCAGAAATAGCTGTGTTGTATTTGTGTTCCTCTATATCCTCTGTAATCTTTTTTATTATTTTGTGAATTATTTTATTTTCTTGAACATCACTTATCTTTTCTTTGCTTTTCCAAACACGTTCCAAAAACCTTCTTACACCCACCACACCATTTGGATCCCACGGATAATTTGCTGTGATGCCATATGGCCCCATAAATGCTAGGTACATACGTACTGTGTCTGCCCCTAGACGATCAACTATTTCGTCTGGGTTTATGACGTTGCCTTTTGACTTACTCATTTTGTTTCCATCTGGCCCAAGAATAAGACCTCTGTTACGACGAACTTTGTAGGCCTCAACATCTTTTACAAAGCCAAGATCATAAAGCGCTTTTGTCCAAAAACGTGAATAAAGCAAATGCATAGTAGTATGTTCTGCTCCACCCATGTACAAATCTATAGGCATCCAAGCATCCATCTTTTTTGCATCAGCAAAAGACGTATCGTTTTTGTTATCCAAATAACGATAAAAATACCAAGATGAATCAACAAAGGTATCCATAGTTTCTACTTCTGGTTTCCACCCCTTTCCAAAAAGTCTTTCAGTGCGCTCAAAAAGCTCCTTGCTTCTAGCAAGTGGAGCTGTCCCATCTGGTGTGTGATCAACATCTGTTGGAAGTATCCACGGCAAATGTTCATCTGGCACAGGGTGTGCTTTGCCTTCTGGATCGTAAACTATAGGAATAGGACAACCCCAATATCTTTGACGAGAAATACCCCAATCACGAAGTCTGTATGTACTAACCATCTTACCTCCAACAAAT
>DAORIU010000061.1:0-2005 GCA_035438645.1 Minisyncoccota bacterium | reverse complement strand
TTTCGCCAAGAGTGTATTTGCGTACTATCAAAGTGGCGCGCACTATCGCCGATCTCGAAAATAACGAAACCATAGAAGAACCTCACATCCTCGAAGCTTTGCAGTATAGACCAAAATTTGAGTAGTTTGACCACGTCAGACGTGGTTGACTTTCGCTCCAAAATCAGTAGTATCAAAGAAAAAATAAAAACATGAACTTAATAGTTACCGACTGCTTTGACAGCAAGTTTACAGCGCTTGACTATGTCTCCAGAGGAACATTTGGTCTTAATAACTACGAAATTTTTCAAAAAAAGACCGATAGTTTTCCAGCACCACTGTCTATAAAAGAAATGGAGAATGCTTTGGCAAAAAGAATTGCGAGTGTTCAATCGTTCTTTGAATCCCCGGACTTCCCCAGGAAAGTAGGAGAAAAAGATGTTGTTTATTTCTGTACACTACAAAAAGGTTTTGTTCAGATAAACAAAGGTTGGATGCTAACCGCATTTGCAACATTCAGAAAACAACACGGCGTATGGTTTACAGGAGCAGCTGAAGCTGCTGCAATAAAAAAAGATTTATGGCCATTTGTTGAGCTTTCGGACAAAGAAAGATATCCGAAATTTTATGAAGTTGACCAAATGTTAGAGTTTCAGCCACTTATTTACTACACAAATGGCAAAACAGAGACTGACTGGTTTAAGGAAGCATTCAGAAATTGTGCTTCCCAAGCCAAAAATAGTTAAAACAAAACGCCCCGCACAAAGCGGGGCTTTTTTATTTTTAAAACTGAGTTAACTTTTTCATTCCTACCCAAGGATTTGTCCCACCGCGAACTTCGAAGTGCAAGTGTGGACCAGTTGATCGTCCGGTATTTCCTGAAAGGGCTATCTTTTCTCCTTTTGTGACCTCATCTCCAACACTCACGTTTACACTTGAGAGGTGAGCGTACAAAGTCTGAGTACCGTTATCGTGCTCAATAACAACATAGTGACCATAACCTCCATTGTAACCTTGTGGTTTAGCCACAATGACCTTACCGCTAGCAGAAGCGAGAACTGGGGTACCGACAGGCGCACCAAAGTCTACGCTGTTATAACCATGAAGTCCTTGGGTTAATCTTGAGCCAGGAATAGGGTGAGTAAAGTAAGAAGAAGAAACTTCCTGCACTTGAGAGACTTTTGTTTCTTCTGATTTTGTCTCTGGTGTTTCTTCTTTTGTCTCAGAAACTTTTTGTGCTACAGGTTTTGTCTCTACTTTTTTGGCAACTGGAGCTGGTGCCTTCTCAAGAGGGAGTTCCGCATTTGGGAGTATAAGTTTCATGCCAGCTTTGATAGTTTTGTTCTCCTCAAGGTCGTTGAAAGAGATTATTTCATCAAGGCTCGCATCAAACTTATTTGCAATACCTCCCAAAGTGTCACCTTTTTTAACTGTATAAACAATACCACTGACAGGAAGTATTGTGAGCTTTTGACCTTCTTTGATGGCAGATTTTTTGTTTAAGTCATTGGCCCAAAGAAGCGTATTTACTGAAATAGAAAACTTGCTAGCAATACCACTGAGAGTGTCACCCTTAACAACAGTATAAGTAGTGATAACAGGCTTATCGTCTTGTAGAGCTAGAGGCTCTACCACATCTTCAGAGTGCTCTTCTTCAGAAATATTTTGCAGGGCAACAGACTCATCTTTAACTATAGATGTTCCGTTACTATTTGAAATCAGAGAATATGCAGAAACAGCGAGGGTGCTGCCGAGCATTGGTATAAGGACTATGAGAAACAAGCGAAATTTCCTCTTGTTTTTTGTTTTTAGAGAAACCATAGGGTTACAAAGAAATATGATAGCAGACTTTTTGACCACTTTTAGACTAAGAAACACCTTCTTTTATTCGTCAAATTTCAAGTATTGAGTTAAACTTTGAAAACCAATGATACTAAACGGGCTAAATGACGCACAAAAAAAAGCCACTCTTCACACAGAAGGACCTCTGCTTATAGTGGCGGGAGCTGGTGCTGGCAAAACAAAA
>DAORIU010000060.1:0-2197 GCA_035438645.1 Minisyncoccota bacterium | reverse complement strand
AAAAGTAGGAGAAACAGTTTTTGTAAAATCAGCAGGCCATCCAGACAGAAGTGCAAAGATTATCAAACTCTTTACTTTTCATGGAATGAAGAGAGATGAAGTGTCTGAAGCAGTAGCGGGAGATATCGTTATGATTGCTGGTATTGCTGACATATTTATCGGAGAAACTATTTCCAAAGAAAAAGATGCTGAGCTTCTCCCAGCTATCACTATCGACGAGCCTACTATCGTGCTTGATTTTCTAGTTAATAACTCTCCATTTGCTGGAAAAGAAGGAAAGTTTGTCACAAGTAGACAAATCAGAGAGCGTCTCGAAAAAGAACTCGAAGTTAACGTAGGTCTCAAGGTAGACTTTTCTCCAAATCCAAACCGTATCGCTGAGGGCTTCACTGTCTTTGGTCGTGGAGAAATGCACATCGCTGTGCTTCTAGAGACTATGCGACGAGAAGGTTATGAAGTTCAAGTTTCTCAACCACAAGTTATTATCAAAGACATTGATGGAGTAAAGAGTGAGCCTTTTGAAGAGGTGACTATCGATGCGCCAAGTGAACACCAAGGTGTGATTATTGAAAAGCTGGGTATGCGAGGTTTTATCATGGCTGATATGAAGCTAACAAACAACACAGTTCGCATGGTCTTTACTGGTCCAACTCGTGGGCTTCTCGGATACCGCAACCAATTTCTCGTAGATACAAAAGGTGAGGGAATCATGAGTAGTCGTGTTATAGGTTTCCGCCCATATGCTGGAGAAATAACGCGCCGAAATGTTGGTTCTATGATCAGCATGGAAAGTGGCAAGGCGCTCGCATTTGCACTTTGGGGATTGCAAGATCGCGGTACTTTGTATATCGGACCACAAACAGAAGTTTATGAAGGTATGGTGATCGGAAACACTAGTAAAGGTGAAGAGATGACTGTAAACCCAACAAAGGGTAAACAGCTCACAAATATGCGCGCTTCTGGTTCTGACGAAGCTGTGACTTTGGTTCCGGCTTGGACTATGACTATAGAACGTGGACTTGAAGTGATGGTGGATGATGAGTTTCTAGAAATCACGCCTTCTTCTGTGAGACTTAGAAAGCAATACCTAACAGAAACTGATAGATCAAAAGCACGACGACCGAAGAATTAAAATTGTAGTGAGCTTGCCGAACTAAAAATAAAAAAGAGCCTGAGTTTTATTCAGGCTCTTTTGCATCATCATTACTCCCATTCTTTTCTTAAACGGATAATACATTCTCCTACTTTCAGCGGCTCTATCCAGTTAATAACAATACGGATAGGAATACTACCGGTTTGTTCTTTTGATAGATTTAAAGTGGAACGCTTGTATTGGGGGTGGTGATATATTTCTACTCCTTTAAAATCAAAACTCCCAATAGGCTTTTCTCCATTTGAGAAAGTTATGAGGCAACTTTCTTTAGGGACTACTGGCCCTTCATTATTGATAGGAATAGTTCCTTCAGAGTGTCTACATAAACATTTCACCAATTCGATACCGTTCTTATTCTCTTGAATCTCTCGAATTATTTTTTCAAGACCATTTCCTTTTTTTTCCATAATAGTGTTTTTTGCTACATTACCGCTTTTCTGGTAAGATGTCAAATATGAAAGGATCATCTAGAAAACACAAAGTAATTGTTTTAATTGCTTTGCCGATTATTATTATATTTATAATTTTATTCTTGGTTTTATTTGCAGTCGGTGCCCCAAGGAAAGGTTTTGGTGGGTGTGCTGACATCGGTGGCTTTTGGGACTTAGAGACAAAAAAGTGCACTTCCGATTTGAAGGATAACCAAACAGTTAAAAGATTAAAATATATAAATAGCAATTAATTTATGAATGAAAAACACTTAAATTAATTTTTAAAATAAAAAAGCGGTTTTTAAACCGCTTTTTTTAAAAGAATTTTTAGGAAATCTTGGATGCAAGAAAGATCAATATGAGTGTTAGTAATATAGATAGTACTAAAACCAAGATAATCATTGTTTTTGGTTGAATCAAAGCTTCAGGTAGGTGCTGCTTTTTCATGGATATATATAACATACCTGAAAATATAAAAATAGAAGAACTAATCATGGCGCCCAAACATAAGAGTAGAAAAATATATTTTTTTTCCATAAAATTGTTTTTTGCTACATTATCCCTTTTTTGAAATGGTGTCAAATAAAAAAAAGACGCTTAGTGCAAAGTGTCT
>DAORIU010000059.1:0-2419 GCA_035438645.1 Minisyncoccota bacterium | reverse complement strand
GTAAAAAGTCAACTATTCCATCTCAACACCTCCACATTGGAGACATTGTGGCAGTGCGAGAAGGAAGTCGTGGATCAGCACTTTTTGCTGATTACGTAAAAAACATGAAAGATAGAAACTACCCATCTTGGCTTAAACTCTCTCCAGAACAAATGCAAGCTGAAGTAGTTTCAAAGCCAAAAAACGAGGAACAGTTCCTCAAATTTGAAACTGTGCTTGAGTTCTATAGTCGTTAATCAAAGCATAAACTTGCAAAAATTACAAAATAATTGTATTATTTAAAACCATGAGCCAGCAAACAATCATACTTCCATCAAAACCAAAAGCAGTACTAGAAGAAGGATTTAAGGGCGTGTACGAGATAGACGGACTTGTCCCAGGATACGGATACACCCTTGGAAACTCACTTCGCAGAATAATTCTCTCTTCTCTTAGAGGTTCTGCAGCAACAGCTGTAAAAATAAACGGAGTTAGCCACGAATTCTCTACAATAGAAGGCGTTAAAGAAGACGTTATAACAATGCTTCTTAACATCAAAAACATTCGTTTTAACCTCTCTGGAGATGAAGCTCAAAAAGTAACTCTTTCTGTAAAAGGACCAAAGGTTGTAACTGCAAAAGACCTAAGTTCAAATGGTTCTGTAGAAGTTATCAACTCTGACCAATACATTTGCGAAATAACAGGCAAAGCAAACCTAGATATCGAAATCACTATCGAAAAAGGTCTAGGATTTGTTCCTCGTGAACAACACCACAAGCAAAAGGCTGAAATCGGTACAATCTTTTTGGATGCTATCTTTTCACCAATCCGCCGTGTATCTTACGACGTTGAAGAAATGCGTGTAGGGGACAAGACAAACTTCAACCGACTACGTATGACTATCGAAACAGATGGTTCTATCACTCCTCGCGAAGCTCTAGAGCAATCAGTTCACACTATGATTGAACAACTAGCTGCTATTATTTCTGTTGACTCACAAAAGATAGTAGAAGAGATTCAAATGTCTATCTCTGCTCCGGCTTCTTCTGAAAAATCTTCTATGGCAGAAAAAGGTGAAGATGACGAAGACGTAGATGTAACTGATGTTTTGAAAAATCGCATCGACACTATCGGGCTTTCAACTCGCACACTTAATGCTCTCTCTGCTGCAAACATCCGAACAGTTGGAGGTATTGCTCGCAAGAAGGTTGAAGACCTTCTAGAAATAGATGGTATAGGAGACAAGGGTATTACTGAGATCAAAGAAGCACTTTCTGCTTTTAACTTGTCACTTAAGGATTAATTTGTTAATGTAAGGAACACAGATATGAGACACCACAACGCCAACAGAACATTTGGAAGAGATAAAAATCAAAGAAGCGCCCTTCTCAAAGGTCTTGTCGCGTCTCTTATTGAACACGAGAGTATTTTGACTACTGAAGCAAAGGCTAAAGAACTTCGCCCAAAGATAGAGAAAATGGTTACAAAAGCCAAAAATCCTACTCTTACAAACCGAAGACTTCTTCTTTCTTCTCTTTACAATAATACAGAAGTGGTAGAGAAACTTATCGGACAAATCGCTCCAAAATTTGAAAAGCGTGCAGGTGGCTACACTCGCATTACAAAGATTGTTCAAAGAAAAGGCGATGCTAGCCCAATGGCAGTAATAGAGTTTGTGAGTTAATTATTATGGAATACACAGTAGATGCAACAAATAAATCCCTAGGCCGAGTAGCTACAGAAGTGGCGTCTTTGCTCATGGGCAAGAACACAACTTCTTTTGTAAGAAATGCGACGCCAAATGCAAAGGTGACTATCGTTAATGCTTCAAAGATAACTATTCCAAACCAAAACAAACTTTTGGAAAAGACTTACAACTCTTTTTCTGGATACCCAGGTGGACTCAAGCAATCAACAATGGCACACGTAGTTTCTACAAAGGGCTACAGTGAAGTACTAAGACAAGCTGTCAAAGGTATGCTTCCAAAAAACCGTCTTCAAACAACTCTTATGAAGAACTTAAAGGTTAGCGAATAATAATTTTAAATACTGCTTATATGGAAAAATCAAAGAAAACATACATAGAAACTATCGGCCGACGCAAAACTTCAACTGCGCGTGTTCGCATGACTCCAGCTACAAAACAAAGCTATGAGATCAACGACAAAGATTTGGCTACTTATTTCGCTACCACTGAACTTCAAAAGATTGTTACAGATGCTTTTACTACACTAGAGAGCAAGTCTCACTACGCTATCACTGTTAAGGTCTCTGGAGGTGGTATTCACTCACAAGCTGAAGCTATCCGCCACGGTATCTCTCGTGGACTTGTAAAAGAAGAAGAGGGAACAAAGACAACTCTCAAAAAAGCTGGCTTCCTCAAGCGTGATCCTCGTATGAAAGAACGACGCAAATTCGGTCTCAAGAAAGCTCGTAAGAG
>DAORIU010000058.1:0-2429 GCA_035438645.1 Minisyncoccota bacterium | reverse complement strand
CCCTCATAGCTCAGTTGGTAGAGCAGCTCCCTCTTAAGGAGACGGTCGTAGGTTCGAATCCTACTGAGGGCACATAAAAAAATCTCCTTTTGGTAGGAGATTTTTTTATGTGCCCTCAAGCAAGCCAGACTGCTCTGGTTTGCGTGTAGGATGAGAACGACGGAGTCTTGTTTTTCTAGCAAGAAAAACGGACGAGTCGGTGCCTAGCCCGAGCTTTGTGACTGACAAAGCGAGAGGCGAAGGAGAATCCTGTGTTTAGTAACTTGTGACCTAGTCCTGTTTTTATTTGTGGACACGAATCACTAAGTATTTTCTTTTCTGAAAATACAAAGTGTTCGCGACCCCGCCTCGTCTGTTTCGCAAAGCTCAACATGACTGCGGCTGGCACATAACACAAAAGACACCAAGCAGTTGGTGTCTTTTGTGTTATGTGCCCGAGGTGGGACTCGAACCCACACGGTATTACTACCTGGGGATTTTAAGTCCCCTATGTCTACCATTCCATCACTCGGGCATATTTATAACAAAAGAACTTTTTGAGGCCTGAGCGAGAATCGAACTCGCGTATAGAGATTTTGCAGATCTCTGCCTTACCACTTGGCTATCAGGCCGGCTATCCACCAGCTGGTGAACTACTCTTCTTTTAAAAGAGCATCTATAGTTTGTCTGGCTTTCTCTCCTTTGTCAATTTGTACATCGATAAAAGGAATATTTTGCATATTGATACCTTTTTTGATAGCGGTTCTCAAATCATTTCTTTTCCTCTTCAAGAAGTTTATAGCTGACTCTTCGCCATTTTCTGGAAGAACGGAAATGTAAATGTTGGCTGAGCGACCTCTATCTATGAGCTCTACTCTAGTTACTGTAATAAGCGCTGTTTTGTTACTCTCTCTTTCGATAAAGAGGGCAGCGATTTGAGCTATTTGAGATTCTATTTTTTCTTGTTTTCCTGTATCCATAAATTTTTATGTTGAGTTTACTGAAATATTATTTTGTAACCATTACAAATGCTTCGAGTAGATCTCCTGGTGCAATATCGTTTTTACATTCTATCATTAGCCCACATTCTCCATCTGTTACCTCTTTTTGTTTTTGACGTGCTTGTTGTAGCTCGACTATTTTGCCTTCAGCGATAGGGAAGTCGCGTCTGATGATAGAGACTTTTGCTCCGTTGACTATAGTGCCACTTTCTACTTTTGCACCCAAGACCTGCTTTTCTTTGGTTTGAGAAAATGTTTTAAGGACTCTGGCAGTACCGATGACTTCACGAGTTTCTATTCGTGGGCGTCTCTTTTCTAGCTCTTCTTCCAAGTATTCTGTAAGTTTGTAGATAATATTGAAAATTTGGATGTTGGCGCCGACCTTTTCATTTATATCTTTTGCGCTTTTATCTAAAGTAGTATTGAAGCCTAGGATAATTGTTTCCTTATCACTTTGTGCCATTTTTATATCAGCTTCTCCTATGGCACCGATACTTTTACCGATGATTTTTATTTGTAATCCTTCCACAGAGATTTTCCGGAGCTCTTTTTCTATAGCTTCAAGTGTCCCGTGAACATCAGTTTTTATGATTATTGGAACAATCTTTTTGTTTTCAGTATTTGAATCATTTTCTTTGAAGGATGACTGTTTGCTCATTTCTTCTTCTATATAGTCTTCGGCATCTCTTTTTTTATCAAAAGTTTTTATAGATGCGCCGACTTCAGGTAGAGTATCAAAGCCGACAAGTTGAACAGGGACACCAGCAGGTACTTCCGATACTACTTTACCCAAAAAGTTTTCCATGATTCGAGTTGTAGCAAAAGCTTTGCCGGCTACAACAAATTGGCTTTTTTTGAGCGTTCCGTTTTTGATAATGATAGTTGCTGTGATCCCTCGCTTTGGATCAAGTTTGCTTTCTATGACTATACCTTCTGCAAAAGCTCCTTTGTCATAAGTCAGCTCCGCCAAGTCTGCTACAAGCAAGATAGTTTCTAGAAGCTCTTGTACCCCGTCACCCTTTTTTGCTGAAATACCATTCCATGGGATGTCTCCTCCATAGCCTTCGACTAGGACTTCGTGCTCTGCCAAAGAGAGTTTTGTTTTTTCTATGTTGGCGTCAGGGAGGTCTATTTTGTTGATAGCTACCACGAAAGGTATCTTGGCCTCACGAATAGTCTTGAGAGCTTCTAGGGTTTGAGCTTTTACTCCGTCTTCAGCCGAAACTACAAGCACTGCAATATCAGCGGCACTTGCTCCACGCTCTCGCATACCAGTAAAAGCGGCATGTCCTGGAGTATCCAAAAAAGTGATAGATCTATCAGAGCCTTGATAAGGCAGAGTTATTTCATAGGCACTTAGATGTTGGGTGATACCCCCAAATTCTCCGTCAACGACGTTTGATTTTCGAATATAATCCAAAAGAGTACTTTTGCCGTGGTCGATGTGAC
>DAORIU010000057.1:0-2438 GCA_035438645.1 Minisyncoccota bacterium | reverse complement strand
AGCGAATTAGTAACTCGTGACCAAGTCTAACTATTCGCCAAATAAAAAAACCACCACCAACTCTTTACAGTGTTAAGTAGTAGTTTTCAATCAGGTTACAAAGCACCTTTCTCTGAATTGTAAATCTTTTTGTGCTTTTTGGCTGTTTTCCAAAAAGAAAAAGCCACCAAAAAACACAAAATAAATGTTACCACTATGCCGATTATTTTAATCGACGAAACAGGTTCTCCCCAGCTGTAATCATTGCCCAAAAACAATAAACAAGCTGCTAAGCAAATCCATACCAAAATAGCTACGATAGTTGCATGAACTGCGTTTGAAAAAGATTCATTTGAGTTTTGACAAAGAATTTCTAATCTTTTTTTTGTTTCCATAATATGGTTTTTTTGTTTACTTAAATGTTGCCATAACAAGCCAAATAAAACAAATAAATTTTCCTTGACTTTTCCACCCTTTCGTATTATTATGTTTCGGTACTAAATAATATATCTACTTGTGTCCTCGACAAATCAGTGTCTGGAATGACACGGTAATAGAGATACAATGAACAAAAATACAACAAACAGCGGACATAGTTCGCGCAAGCCTGATTCGTCTTCGGATAGTCGACGAACAACTTTTAATAAAAAACCAGGTGCAAGCTCTTTTTCAAAGGGAGGATTTTCTTCTGGACAGAAGAAAGCATTTTCTTTTGCTAAACCTTCTTTCAAAAAAGGAGGATCAAGCTATTCTGGCCAACCAAGAACAGCGCCTTTGGTAGGTAACAGCAGTTATCCAAGCACATCTTCATATGGAAGTAGACCTAGAACAGGACCAGGGTCAGAACCTAGACCTTATTCTTCTTCTCGAACATCTAGTTATGCGGGATCGTTTCGCTCTGGTGGTTATGGTGGCAAGAGTTCTTTTTCAAGAAGTCCTCGTCCTTCTTTTGGTGGCGGACGTCCATCTCGCGGTGGTCGTGGTGGCGGATTTAAAAAAGATCGCATCGATGAAAACATGTTCATCAACAAAGCAACTGTGCAACAAGAAGAAAAGTATATAGCAAAGCACGCTTTTACTGACTTTGATATTCACGAAACTCTTTCCATGAACCTTATCAAAAAGGGTATAGTTCATCCGTCCCCAATCCAAGATCAGTCTATCCCTGTTGCTCTCAAGGGCGGAGATATAGTTGGTATTGCAAGTACAGGTACTGGTAAGACAGCAGCTTTTCTTATCCCTATTATCAACAAAATGGTTACCGATAGAAATCACAAAGCTATGGTACTCGCTCCAACACGTGAGCTCGCTATCCAAGTGCAAGAAGAGTTCAAACAATTCACTCATGGCATGAGACTCTTTAGTGTTGCCGCTGTCGGCGGTCTTCCTATCGGCAAGCAAATGCGGGAACTTGAACACGGAGTTCATCTCATAGTTGGTACACCAGGGCGTGTAAAGGACTTGATAGCTCGCAATAAAATCCCAACAGAGAAAATCACAACTATCGTTTTGGATGAAGCAGATAGAATGCTTGATATGGGATTTATCGATGATATGAAAATGATTTTGAAGCTTTTGCCAGAGAATAGACAAGGAATGTTTTTCTCTGCGACATTTGCTCCCGAGATCAAAAGACTCTGTAGTGACTTTTTGAAAGATCCGATAACTGTTTCTGTTAAAACTCGAGACACTGCAAGTTCTGTTGATCAAGATGTGATTCGCGCACCACGCGGAGGCAAACTCGATGCACTTCACGAAATACTTATAAAGCCAGAAACCAAGAAAGTTCTGATCTTTAGAGAAACCAAAAGAGCAACAGATGAACTAGCTCGTGAACTTCGAGATAGAGGTTTCAAAGTCTCAGCTCTTCATGGAGACATGAGAAGTCGTGAGAGAAATAGAGCAGTAGAGAACCTTTCAAAAGGTATGATCCAGATAGTAGTTGCGACAGATGTGGCAGCTCGAGGGATAGATATTCCAGACGTAACTCATGTTATCAACTACGATACTCCTTCGACATACGATACATATATTCACCGTATCGGACGAACTGGTAGAGGGAACAAGACAGGAACTGCACTGACGTTTATTTAAAAATAAGTAAAAACCCTTCTTTGGCATAAGTTTTTGAAAGTCGCGCATATTTGCCTGTTGGCAAATTGCTATGCTCGTCTCAGTCAGACTGCGCAATGACTTTCAAAAACTACGCCTTCATACGAGTTTTTACATTGAAAAAAGCTTATTTTATGGTATCTTAATTGATACCGCCGTCTTGGCTTAGTGGTAAAGCACTGTCTTGGTAAGACAGAGAGCATGGGTCCGATTCCCATAGACGGCTCAAAAATAAATCAATAGATATTAAAAAGTAAAAAATTCGTTAGGGTACATTGTCTTTTACTATAATGGTGGTATAGTGTTAAAAAAACATTATGAAAAATAATAACTTGCCTTTTAAAGTG
>DAORIU010000056.1:0-2457 GCA_035438645.1 Minisyncoccota bacterium | reverse complement strand
TTATTTACTTGTGGATAACTTCCTTCTTTTTAAGTTGTAATAATTTATAGCTGCTTCTCTCTTTCTTTTCTCTTTACAAGAATGACACGCTACGAAGTCTCTAACTGAAAACCGCATCTCTATCTTTCCGCAAATACTACACTTTGTTGTTACTTTCATAGTTGGCAATCATTCTGTCTAAGATGTTTACTAGTTGTAATTTAATATCACTATCACTTTCCATAATCTCTTTTCGTTTTGCAATCATTTGTTCTAACATAGTTTTGATTTTCTTTTGTTTATAATGTCCGTTTCTATTTCAATAATTGATCTTATTCCTGCTATCTTATTTGGGTCTGTTTCGTTTTCTAGTCTTTTGTTGAGAAAGTAAAGTATTTCTTTTCCTTTTCTGATGTCGTTTATGTACGCAAGTCTTTTGTTTGTTTCGTGGGTTACAGGAAGTCCATCTACAAACTTACAACCATCAGAGTATTCTCTTATTTCAAAATCGTTCATATTTTGGTTTTGTGTCAATAAACTCCGTGTCTATGTACCTTCCCTTGTTAAACGAAAGGGCTATGTTTGTATTCTCACCACTTTGTCTGTCTGCTTGGATAGCTAAGTTTGTAATTCCGTTGTACTCAAACTTACCATCATCATTCTTCTTACCTTCTCTCCATACACACCATACTTTGTCACTCCACTGTGCAATTGCCCTTGAGTCTGCCACGTCGTTTAAGTCTGGGTTTTTGTCTATAGCAACCTTTTTCAAGTGGCAAATAAGAAATACCGCGACGTTCATGGTTTGTGCCATTTGTTTTAACTTTTTAACAGCGTCAAGTATTTTGAGGTCAAAGCGTTCACTACTTCCTCCAACATCAACAATGAAGTGAAGGTGGTCGATAAGGACAACCCGTGTGCCAAACTTTAAGATAGCTTCAAGTACTTTGTTTTCTATCCACTCCATAGATCCGTCAAAACTCATTACCGCAGGCATATAGTAGTTTGGGATAGGATTTAGATATTTCAATTCTTTTCGCACAATCTCTCTAGGTGTTTCCTCAAAAGAAAGGACACAAGGAGCAAGTTCTGAATCATAGAAGTTTTGCATTAAGTGTCGAGCAAAGCTACTTTTACCGTTCTTAGTGATTCCAGTAATACTTATGAGCTGTCCTGGTGAAATACCGTCTCCAATAGCTTGGTCGATCATTGTGTGGCGTGTACTCCACACTGGTATTTCTGGCTCGTCTTTCATCATTTCAGCGATTTCTTTGGCGTGTACAACTTTGTCTTCCCCTGAATAGTTTCTGAGCATTTCCTTTTTACGGTGTTCTGCAATAATTCTGTCCTCCATCTTGCGTATTTCAGCAATCATCGAGTCGGCTTTGTTTTCAATTTCTAGGTAATTCATATTATTTTCCTATTTCAAAACAACGTTCCATAATTACCTTGAGCGACCAGTCAGGGAATTTCTCTTTTGCATAATCCATAGCTTTTAATATCTTCTCACTAGGAATACCATCAAAAGGGTGCATTCCATTTTTCTTAGTAAATGCCTTTATCATGCTTCGATTTACCGCTATAGCTTGAGAGAGTTCCTTTTGAGAGGAAAATACAATGCCTTTTCTTTTGAAGTAATGACCTAGTATCTTTACATCTCTTTCTTCGCTTGTTAAAAGCTTGTCTAATGACTCTTTGTTATTAAACTCTTTTACATCTAAAGGTTGCACCGTTGCGTCAGCAACAATATGAGTCTTGTTAATATGAGTCTCCTTATAGTACTCTGGTGACACCCTGCTTTTGTCTCTTTTGACACCCTGCTTCGGTATTTTATCCAGGGTTTCATCTGTGACACCCTGCCATACATTTTTGTCTAAAAGAGTGTATCTATTTTTCTTCTGTACACCGTTTTCTCTTTCTGTAACTTCTCGCTCTACGTGTATAAGATTAAACTCCTCGAGTCTTTTTATTGCTCGAATAACCGTGCTTTTACTTATACCGTGTTGTTTTGCTATGCCTTCCATTGTTGGAAAACATTCTTGAGTTTTGTTGTCTGCATGTCTACAAAGAGACATATAAACAACTATTCCACTTGTTTTTAACTTTTTTGCAAAAGAATCTACAAAAATGTTATCTATGAAGAACCATCCCTTTTGTCTAGCCTCGCGAATTTCTAGATCCATGTCGTATTTAGTTGTTAAATGAAAACCCTTTTAGAAGGAAAGGGCTTGACGATTGATGACCAACACGGCATCAACGGGCGTTTTGCCCTCCCCATCCTTCTAAAAAGGCTCTAATAATTGTGTTGGTTGGTAGTTTATATGCAACAGCTTATCGTCTATTTCACTGTTACAAATACATTATACTCCACCAACACAAACACACAAGACCTCATATCCACATCCATCAGAAAGCTTCCAAAGAAACGAACCAAAAGAAGGGCTACAAGGTCTTGAGGTGTCACATTAGCACGACTTG
>DAORIU010000055.1:0-2478 GCA_035438645.1 Minisyncoccota bacterium | reverse complement strand
GAACTAAGTAATACAAAGACTTCTTTTGGTTTATGGTTGTCAGCCTTTTGTAAGGTTGCTATTACAGACTCTAGGGACGCTAGGTTGTCAGAGACAAAACGAGCTATATCTATGTCTTCTTTGGGTTCTAAAAATTTTCTAGAACTTGCTAAAAAAGAAACATTTGATTTGTTCTCCTCGATTTTGTTGATAAGTGTATGTGCTCCAGCAACAGAACTAGAACTAATATCAAAAACCGCAACAGGAATAATTTTACCAGCGTGTTTACTCATTGGTTATATTATAGCATCAGTTGCTTTGAGAATAAAAAATAACATTGATTTTATTATCTCGAAAACTCGCTTTGCTCAAACAGTTCTCGTTAATAAAATCAATGTTATTTTTCTGTTTAGTTTAGTATGGCTTTGATACGACGCACTCCTGCAGAAGAAGCTTCTTCTTTTTGGATTTTGAAAGTCCCTAGTGTCCCTATGCTCTCTACGTGCGGACCACCACAGAATTCTTTCGATACAGCATTTCCATTTGCATCTTCGATAAAGTAAACAGAAACAACTTCTGGGTATTTAACCCCAAATTCCATTTCAGCGCCGATCTTCTCGGCTTCTACTCGTGGCATTTCTCTTTTTACTACCTTCAAATCCTGTTTTATCCACTCATTTACTTTGTTTTCTATTGCCACTTTTTCTTCCTCTGTTAGTTTTCTATCAAAGTTAAAATCAATACGCAGTCGCTCCTCAGTGATATTTGACCCCTTTTGGTGGATGTCAGGGCTTACTATTTCTTGTAGAGCTTTTAATAGTAAATGGTGAGCTGTGTGAAGACGAGTAGTTTGTTCGTTTGTGTTTGCAAGGCCCCCTTTGAACTTCTGTTCTGCTCCAGCGCGAGATGCGTCTTGGTGAGCTTTCATTTTTTGATCAAAATCAGCTCTGTCTATGGTTAGACCTTTTTCTTTGGCTATTTCTTCTGTAACTTCAATAGGAAAACCATAAGTAGTCGCCAGTATGAAGGGCTCAGTCCCCTTTTCAAATTCTTTCAAGCCCGCCTCAAGGGTTTTGATAAATTTTTCTACTTCCTTGTTGAATATTTCTTTTTGAGCACCTACATTTTCTTTGAGCTCTGGATAAACATCTTCGTATTTTGCCATAAAGCCACTTTGTAAAACACCAAGAAGTTCATAAGAAAAACCAATGTTTTTTGCTTGAACCACAGCTCTTCGAATAAACCTCCTCAGTACATAACCTTGATCTTTGTTTGAAGGTACTACACCATCAGCTATCAGCATAGTTGCAGAACGAGTGTGGTCAGCGATAATGCGAGCACTACGCTCATCAGGGATACCTTTTGTGTTAAGTTCAATAAACTCCATAGCAGGAGCAAAAACATCCGATTCATAGACATTTCTTTTACCTTGTACAATCATAGTAACCCGCTCTAGTCCGCTACCAGTGTCTACATTTTTTTGCTTTAGCTTACCTATGACTTTTCCGTCTCTTTTTTCGTACTCCATGAAGACGTTGTTCCAAATTTCAACAACTTCCCCCTTATCATCAGCTACAACATACTCTTCATGAGACATGTCACCGAGACCTTTTTCGGTTACGTCATAAAACATCTCAGTGTCAGGTCCACATGGGCCATTGTCTCCCGGACTCCACCAATTGTTTTTCTTGGGAAGGAAATATATGCGATTTTCCGGAATAAATTTTTTCCATATCTCTACTGCTTCCATATCTCTTGGTGCATCTTCGTCGCCCTCAAAAACAGTTACATACAGGCGCTTTGGGTCTAGACCAAGCCCTTCCTCCTTTGAAGTTAGGAACTCATAACTCCAGCCGATAGATTCTTCTTTAAAATATGAACCAAGTGACCAATTACCAAGCATTTCAAAAAAACTTAAATTTTTATGATTTCCTACTTCTTCGATGTCCACAGTGCGAACACACTTTTGACAACTCGCTAAGCGATTTCCCAGTGGATGCTTTTCTCCCATGAGAAAAGGCACTAGCGGCTGCATACCAGCAGTGTTAAAAAGTACTGAAGGGTCATTTTTGGGCACCAAAGGGGCACTTGGGATAATGGCGTGTCCACGCTTGGCAAAAAAGTCCAAAAAGCGTTTTCTGATTTCAGAGGATGTCATAACATTCTTACTTTAGCAAAAAAAAGCTTTATAGGGAATGGTTGCTTTGATCATCTTGGCGAGAGAACTTGCGGATCTGCTTTTCTATAAACCACAAAACAATAAAAGTAAAAAGCGTCAGAAGCGTTGCCATAATAGCTAAAGAATAAAGTCCAAATCCACAGGCCATACCTACTCCAGCTGAAACCCATAGCCCTGCTGCAGTTGTAACACCACTAACTTGGTTGTCTTTGTGAAAAATAGCTCCAACTCCTAAAAATCCTACAGCTGCGATTATCTGTGCTGCCATTCTCATAGGGTCAAAGTTTTGTCCTACAAATCTAGAAGTAATAATCTGAGAA
>DAORIU010000054.1:0-2608 GCA_035438645.1 Minisyncoccota bacterium | reverse complement strand
TCATTGATGTATCGGGACCGAGCAAAGTCAAAGCTCTTTCTCAAATCCACCTTATTCATTTCTGAAATTAGGTGGTTAGCAGTATAACCATCCTTCAGCTCAATATTCTTTGAGAAATGGACTGAGCTTACAGAAGCTTTTTCTAGAACTGTAGTCATTACGAATATTCCCATTGTTCTAAGTCTTGCTCTCAAGGTTCTAATGACCTCATCAAAGTCTCTGTCCTCAAGCTCATCTAAGTTGTTGAGATAGAGAAGTTTGGGGGCCGAGAACTCTATGCGGACATTGGCATCATTCCTAAACTTCCTTCTGTAGCCAGTTAGTCTAGGGAAGTACAGACCCGTATTCAGCATTGCTTTGGTAGGGTTCCTTACGAACTTATCGTATTGCTCGGTCTTGGAATACAACTCCCAATCCATTGCACCTAAGAACTCCATCTTGTCTTTGGGTATCAGTAGGCACACGGTATCAATCATTGTGTTGGTTTTAGCTTATAAAGTGCAGGATTTTGCTTCTTGTCTTGAGCAATAAGCCAAGTGAAAAGACCGACAATACGAGCCCTTTCCTCAAGAGAAAGGTCTTTTACGACCAATGGCCTTTTTTGCTTTTCTTCCTGCATAGAAACAACCCGTAGGTTGTGCCTACAGTTTGTTCTTATAAAAACACTCGGTATAAGTATTTTGTGTAAAACAGAATTTTTCTGTCCTACAGTTCCTTTCTCCTTTTCTTTTCCAGAGAGATGATTTTGCCTATATACGCATAATCAATATTGGTATCAGGTCCATACTTATCGTATAAAAGCCCCATTATTCTCTTTCTCGGAAGATTTCGATTTTCCCAGATATAAGCATTTCTTTCCCTTATGGTCGTTTTCTTTCTTTTAACTTTTCCTAGTTTAGAATCTTTATTCTTATGTTTACCTAGAAGGTATTCAATGTACTCCCATCGGTTTCTCACATAATCCACCAAATCCCTCTGTGTCATAGAGGGGTGGATTTTAATTACAATCGGATAATATTCAAATAGATTCCTGATTTTATCTACAGTAAATTCGCTCGGATAATCATATAGGAGTTCATAAAAATCTTGCACTTGTGCCAAATCAGCATCAGTTAAGTCGTTGATTATATTCAGTATTTTTTTATTGTATAAAATGTATGCTCTTAAAAAATAGTTAATATCTAGGTCGTAAATTTTTATTTTTTTTCCTATATTCTTCATAGCTAGGTTTAAATCCTTGAGATAACTTTTCTCGCTTAACTCTTTTGGTAGCTGGAAAAAATTGTAAACAGGGTAAGGCTTATTTAGGTTTTCCTCTAGTTCCTTAGATATCTCTAGCCCCTGAGAGGGTATACCGAGCTTTTTTCTTAGCCTTATTACTTCATTTTGAAAGTAGTCGGAATCAATAAACTCGTCTAGGTAATTTAGCACCTTCTGATGAGATTGCCTTTTTCTATCATTATCCATATTCTTTACTTTAGTTTACATTTTGGTATTATTCAAGGATGTCGGAATACCTCCTATATCTTGATGAATCTGGGGTAGCTAATTTAGCTCAATATAGTGATAAATATTTTATAATTAGTACGTTAACCGTAGAATCAAACTCTGATTCTGAGCTCTCGGGATACCTAAAACATTTGAAAAGAAGATATGGTTTTAGCGAGACAGAATCACTACACGCTTTTGAGCTTTTTGAGGACAAGAACTCACCTATCTACATAAAAGACAATAAGAAGTGTAAACAATTCACTGAATCACTGACTGAATTTATTGAAAATGCATCGTTTGAAATTGGAGTATATGTGATAGATAAAAGTATTCTAAGAAAGATACTCAAAACACCAGACGGTTATAAATTTAAAGGCAGCAAAGCTCACTCAGAAGATAAGGATTTTCCTTATGAAATTTTGGCTAAACAAATCATATTTGATTACGCAAATTTTCTTAAGAAGAATAAAGGAATGGGTTCGATTATCGCTGAAAGTCGAGGCAATGCTGATAGTGTTGTTATACGCTCCTTTAACACTGCACAAAGTAACAATCACTCGGATAACGTTAGTTTGAAAAATAAGAAGCAAAACATTAGAGATAGAATACATTCAATCTGTTTTGCTAATAAGAAAAGCGTCAGGGCTGGACTAGAGCTTGTAGATATAATTTCTTATTGCACAAATCTCGAATTATCTGGAAAGATAAAGAAGAGGGATTCAAGAGGGATAAAACATATGTGGGAAAAAATGAAAAAACAGATATCTAAGGGCACCATACATATTCTAACGAAAGGAGAGATTAGTGGACTAAATGGAGATAAGATTCACAAGATTTCCGAAAGAATTCAAAGCAGAATGAAAGAATTCAGAGACCTTGTGAATCCTACCGCTAGGTAGGAGTCCACTACAACTAGTATATATTTTTATCCGAGATTTTCAACTGAAATAATATGGGTGGGGATAGTGCTTAAAATGCCGCCAAACTCTAATTCTCTTGCTATATTGGACCAATTAAGAGTCCTGAACTGCTCAACTAGAGAGTTCCGAACTCGTCCAATCATCGGAGCATCTGCAAAACAACCCCGCCCTGTGCGGGATTTGTTTTGCCAGAATAT
>DAORIU010000053.1:0-2623 GCA_035438645.1 Minisyncoccota bacterium | reverse complement strand
ACGCACCATTTCTGTATATATTGGGCAAAGAAAGTAGTGAACTAACAAGGGCAGATCTAGCTATCAATTCACCATTTAATACTTATAAAAACAAAGGTCTAACTCCAAGCCCCATAGGAAATCCAGGCCTAGAATCCATAAAAGCAGCAATAAAACCAAAAGACTCTCCATACCTATATTATTTGCACGATTCTGATGGCAATATCCACTATGCTAAAACTTATACGGAACACCTAAAAAATATTAATAAATACCTAAAATAATTATGTTAGATCAAAAACTCGCTTTTATAGATATAGAGACAACAGGCCTAGATAGAGATGAACATGAAATAATCGAACTTGCTGTAGTAGTAACACAACTAAAGGACGGTAAGCTTGAGGTTATCGATGAACTTGACCTAAAAATACAACCAAAAAATATTGGAAAAGCTGAACCGCAAGCGCTTCGTATAAATGGCTACAATGAGGCTGATTGGTTATTTGCTGTTAGTCTAGAAGAGGCTATGAAAATGTTTGCTCAAAAAACAGAAGGGGCTATATTTGTCGCGCACAATCTTACTTTTGATCATGGCTTTATAGAAAAAGCTTTCAAAAGTACCAAAGTAGAAAACAAAATGCACTATCACAAACTAGATACAATAGGACTAGCCTTTGGAATACTTCACCACAGTGGAGATATGGGCAAGCTTTCGCTCAAAAGTTTATGTGAAAAATTTGGCATAGAAAATAAAAAAGCGCACAGTGCTTTTGCTGACACATATGCGCTTTATGAGGTGTTTAAGAAGTTAATGAACTTAAAATAATTTATAATCCCCCTGACCCTGTATCATTAATATCAAATGGAACTGCTTTTAATACAATAGTTGTTGGCTGTCTTGGCCTATGAACTATTCGTATATACCACTTAACATATTCAAATTCACTTTTTATAGACTCTTCATGTATGTCTATCAACAGCCCATCTTCAGGTTTACTAAAAAATAAATCTACCGATTTGCCCTTTTTGATATCCTGAAAATTACTGCGATGACAAAGACCGCAATTTATTTTTTCTATCAAAAGGCCTATTTCGCTTGTACCGGTATAAATAGGTTCATACTGAAGATTAATTTTATCTGGGGAAAGTGCTTTTGCTTGACTCATAAAATATGTTTTCTTCACTCTAAACCTAAATAGAGATTTGTCAAACTTATGGTAATATCAAGCTTATGAAAGAAAAAGACAAAAAAGTTTTTGTTGGTATCTCTGGCGGGGTGGACTCGTCTGTTTCTGCATATCTACTCAAAAAAGCAGGCTATGAAGTACATGGCATATTTGTAAAGACTTGGTCTCCAGAATGGCTCCCTTGTACTTGGGTGGACGAGAAGCGTGACGCTATGAGAATTTGCGCTTCACTTGATATTCCTTTTCACTACCTAGATGCTGAAGAAGAATACAAAAAAGGTGTAGCTGATTATATGATCTCTGAGTATCGTGCTGGCCGAACGCCAAATCCAGATGTACTTTGCAATCGCATTATTAAGTTTGGTGCGATGTGGGACTATGCCAAAGCTCAGGGAGCTGAATATATTGCCACCGGTCACTACGCTAGGGTAGTAAGTAGTAATGAGTTAGTAGTAAGTAGTAAAAACGAAAAGCCACTATCTTCTAACCACTATCTTCTAACTGGCCTCGATAAAACCAAAGACCAATCATACTTTCTATGGATGATTACAAAAGAAGAGCTCTCTCATATACTCTTTCCTATAGGGCATTTAGAAAAGTCTGATGTTCGCAAAATAGCCGAAAAAGCAGGGCTCTTCACTAGCGACAAAAAAGACAGCCAAGGTATTTGCTTTTTGGGTGATGTGGATATGCGAGAGTTCTTGTCTCACTACATAGAACAAAAAAGTGGACTTGTAATAAACACAGAAGGAGAAACAGTGGGAGGACATGATGGAGTTTGGTTTTATACACTAGGAGAGCGACATGGCTTCAAGATAACTAAACAAGCTACAGATCAAAAACCTTACTACATAGTTGGCAAAAACGTAGAAAAAAACACGCTCATTGTTTCTCACAATCCAAAAACAAGTATTAATAAAAAAGAGAAGCAGGTCATAACTTTGCGAGATGTCAACTGGTTTTTTGATTTTAAAGAATTAAAAGGCGAGATAACAGCCCAAATCCGTTACCACGGAGAGTTTATACCAGCAAAAATAATAAGTGCTGATACGATAGAACTTTCTTATCCTGGAACTATCGCCGAAGGACAGTCTTTAGTTTTGTACCAAGCTGACAAAGTTGTTTGTGGGGGTGTGATAGAGAAAATATCATAGTATACTTATATTCATATGCAACAAATTTTTAATATTTTAGGGACTGATGTTTTTGTAAGTTTGTTTATCGCTATGGGTCTCGGTATTGCTATAGGAGTAGAGAGGTACTTGGCAGGCAAAACTGCTGGAGTGCGTACTTATACTCTTGTTTCTATGGGATCAGCGCTTTTTGTAATTATTTCTCAAATTATCACCTCTAGATTTGTAGGGCAAAACTTTGACCCTATGAGAATGGCAGCACAGATAATCGCAGCTGTAGGTTTTTTGGGAGTTGGAGCTATTTTTCACAAAGACAACCAAGTT
>DAORIU010000052.1:0-2736 GCA_035438645.1 Minisyncoccota bacterium | reverse complement strand
CTGACAGAGTAAAAGATGTAGATCAAAAGATCATTGATATTCGTCGTGTGACTCGTGTTGTTGCTGGAGGACGCCGAATGAGCTTTGCAGTTTCTATGATTATTGGAGACAAAAACGGTGTTATCGGTATCGGTACTGGTAAAGCAGGAGACACTGCACTAGCTATCTCAAAAGCTCTAAAAGAAGCTAAGAAAAACGCCATCAAAGTTAAAAAGACAGATACTGGCTCTATCGCCAAGGATGTTCGTGCAAAGTACACTTCTTCAGAAGTTATGCTCTTCCCAAACAAAGGAAAAGGATTGGTAGCAGGAGCAGCGGTACGAGATATACTAGTTATAGCTGGTATTCGTGATGTAACAAGTAAAGTTATTTCAGGAAGTAAAAACAAACTTAACACTGCGCGTGCAGTTATCAAAGCTCTTACTCCTATATCTACAAAATACTCTTTCAATCTTCCAAAGATTGAGGTCGCACCAGAGCTTATACCAGAAGTAAAAGAATAATTTTATGTTAAACACACTTAAAAGAACAACAAAAAATAAAAAACCAAAGCTAGTTGGCCGTGGGGGAACTCGTGGTAAAACTTCTGGTCGTGGTACAAAAGGTCAAAAGGCTCGTGCTGGACACAAGATTCGTCCACACATTCGTGATATCATCAAAAAGTACCCTAAGCTTCGTGGCCGTGGTAAAAACATCAACAAGGCTTTTGTTACTCGAGCAACAGTTATAAACCTATCTGTGCTAGATAAAAGTTTTGCAAATGGAGAAGCTGTTACTCCTTCAGTTCTTATTTCAAAAGGTCTTATCACAAGAACAAACGGTGTTGTGCCAAAGGTTAAAATCTTAGGAACAGGAGAATTGACCAAGAAACTAGAAATATTTGATTGTGAGATCTCTGCTTCTGCTAAAGCAAAAATAGAAAAAGCCGGAGGTAAAGTTAACGGATAAATAACTCTAAAACAATGAACTCTTTTTTCAATAAACTAAAAACACTCGTCTCAGATAAATCACTTAGAAACAGAGTGCTTTTTGTCGTTTTTGCTTTGTTTGTCTTTAGACTTTTGGCTGTTATTCCAGTTCCTGGAGTAGATGCAACACGTATCTCTTCTTTCTTAGCAAATAATCAATTTCTAGGTGTTTTCAATGCTCTCTCTGGTGGGGGACTTTCAAACTTTTCTATCGTGATGCTTGGTATTGGTCCATACATTACTGCTTCTATCATTATGCAACTTCTCTCTATGATGAGTCGTCGTGTAAAGGAGCTTATGCAAGAAAGTGGCGAAGCAGGACGCCGAAAGTTCAACCAATACACTCGTTTGCTTTCAGTGCCAATAGCGTTTTTACAAGGCTTTAGCTTTATCAAGTATCTTCAATCTCAAGGTGCTATAGACGCACTATCTCTCAAGGCTCTTATTTTAAACATGGTTATTATCGCTGGCGGTAGCATGCTCCTTCTATGGATTGGAGAGCTTATCAATGAGTTCGGTATTGGAAATGGAACTTCTCTTATCATCATGGCGGGGATTATTGCTGTTATGCCAAGCAAGATCGCGCAATTCTTCTTTACATTTACTATCGATCAACTACCAACAGTCTTGATATATTCTGCTATAGGTATCTTGGTTATTGCCGGAGTTGTTTATATCTATGAAGCAGAGCGTCCAGTGCCTGTAACATACGCTCGTGCTGTTAGAGGTATCAGAAGTATAGGTGGTAACAATACTTATCTACCACTACGTTTGGCTCAGGCTGGAGTTATGCCTATCATCTTCGCTTCTTCTTTGTTACTCTTCCCGCAATTTTTAGCTGGAGTTTTTGCTAACTCTTCTAGAGCAGTTTTGCAAAGTATCTCTGAAGGATTAACAACATTTTTGCAGACACAGTGGCTATATGCACTAGTTTACTTTGTGCTTGTTGTTTTCTTCACATACTTCTACACTGCTGTTACTTTTGATCCGAAGCAAATAGCTGAAAACCTTCAAAAGGGGGGAGCTTTCATCCCAGGGATTAGGCCAGGAGACTCTACAACAGATTATCTTGCAAATATAGTTACTCGTATTACTTTGGTTGGGTCTCTGTTTCTAGGTATTGTAGCCGTGCTCCCACTTATAGTTCGATCTACTACTGGTATCACAGCTTTTGCTATCGGCGGAACATCTCTTCTTATTGTTGTTTCTGTTGTTATTGATCTCATCCGTAAGGTTGACGCTCAAGTTTCTCTCCACGAATAGGTGGCTTGTACCCTGATTGCAGGTTATAATTTAAAAATGCAAAAAGGGGTATATATCTTTATCGGCCAATCAGGCTCTGGTAAGGGCACTCAAGTTGATCTTTTGAAACAAAAGATCCTCTCTCTTGATCCATCGGCAAAAGTTTTTGACTTGGAAACAGGTAACATTTTTCGTGAGCTCATAAAGGGGCAAACGTATACCGGCAAACTAACTAGAGAAATGATAGATGCAGGCAAGCTCCCACCTTCTTTTTTAGGAGTTCATGCTTGGAGTCATAGTATTATAGAAAACTATACTGGAGAAGAGCATGTTTTTATAGACGGAACTCCTAGGGTTGCAGAAGAGGTTCCTGCCCTGTGTTCCGTCTTTGAGTTCTTTAATTGGTGTCCACATATTATAAATATTGAAGTTAGCGATGAATGGAGCTATGATAGGCTCAAAGGTCGTGGACGGGAAGATGATAACAATGAAAAGAAGATTTGGGGACGCATACAGTGGTATCACG
>DAORIU010000051.1:0-2812 GCA_035438645.1 Minisyncoccota bacterium | reverse complement strand
GCAAAATGCCTGATCTAAACGCTAACGATGTTGAAGCTGCGATGAAGATTGTTGCAGGTTCAGCTCGAAGTGCTGGTATTGAAATCGTTGACTAGTTTTACTCTATAAGATAAAAAACCTGCTTCGCCAACCTTCTTCGCTAAAGCTACGAAGGTCAAAGAAAGTTACGCAGGGCAAGAAAAAAATCCCTCACTCGAAAGAGTGGGGGATTTTGCTTTTTGGTCAAACTGCAACAGGGGCCTTGATCGCTGGATGGTACTGATAATTTTTCAGCACGAAGTCTTTATACTTGAAAGCAAAAATGTCTTTTACTTCCGGATCTATCAGCATTGTTGGCAGAGGAAATGGTTCTCGAGAAAGCTGGAGTTTGACTTGCTCCATGTGATTGCTGTAAATATGCACATCACCAAAAGTGTGAACAAAATCACCGGGGAACATGTTTGTCACCTGAGCTATCATCATAGTCAGCAGTGCATAGGAGGCTATATTGAACGGAACGCCGAGAAATACATCAGCGCTACGTTGAAATAGCTGGCAACTCAGTTTATTATTTGCCACATAAAACTGAAACAAGCAGTGGCACGGCATGAGAGCCATCTTTGGAAGATCTACCACGTTCCAGGCGCTGACGATAAGTCGCCTACTGTCAGGGTTTTTCTTGATTTGTTCAATCAGTTCACTGATTTGGTCAACTACTTGCCCATCAGCTCCTTCCCAGCTACGCCATTGTTTACCATAAACAGGTCCCAGGTTGCCGTTTTCATCTGCCCATTCATCCCAGATTTTTACACCATTATCTTTCAGGTATTTGGTATTGGTGTCGCCAGCCAAAAACCACAATAGCTCATAAATAATACTTTTGAGGTGCAATTTCTTTGTTGTCAAAAGAGGAAAGCCTTTTTGCAGATCAAAACGCATTTGGTATCCAAATACGCTACGTGTTCCTGTCCCGGTACGGTCGCTTTTGTCTGTGCCATTTTCAAGAATGTGCTTCAAAAGATCATGGTATTGCTTCATGTTTATTTAATTTAAAAATGTTCAAAATTTATTTTTAAATACAGAGTACTTTTTTCTGAGAATTAGTCAAATCGCGTGATTTATTGGCAAAAAATGTTAGAATCACTCTAATGAAAGAACGCTTAGAAAAGGCTATAAAAGAGGCGCTGGGGGAGCTTGGTCTCCCTAGTGTGGACTTTTCTTTGGAGCATCCAAAGGAGCTTTCGCATGGGGACTATATGACAAACGTAGCCCTGATTGTTGGTAAACAAGAAAGCCAAAACCCTATAGAACTAGCAGAAAAGATTGTTGAAAATTTTAACAATCAAAAAATTGAAGGAATAGAAAAGGTAGGTGTCGCAGGTCCTGGTTTTATCAATTTCACCTTGAAACGAGAAGCCTTTGCCAAAGCCTTGTCTGATGCCCAAGACAAAGAGTGGGGTAATACTGAGGTATATGCGGGCAAAAAAATTTTGGTAGAGCACTCGAGTCCAAACCTTTTCAAGCCATTTCATATCGGACACTTGATGAACAATACTATTGGGGAAGCTTTGTACCGTCTCGCTAAGAGATCTGGTGCAGAAAAGGCAACACCTATATCTTTTCCATCTGATATTTCGCTTGGTATTGCAAAGGCTATATATGTTTTAAGAGAAGATTTTGGAAAAGATTTTTTTCCATCTGATATTTCTGTTTTAGGGGATGCATATGTTCGAGGAACAAAAGCTTATGAGGATGATAAATATGGTGAAGAAACAGGAATTCATCCAGTAATAAGAGATATTGCAAATAAGCTTTACTCCAAGGATCCTTCAGGAGAATATTTAGATATTTATGAAAAATGCAAGGACTTTAATATTAAATATTTTGAAAAGGTAGTAGAAACTTTAGGTTCAAAATTTGAAGGTTACATTTTTGAAAGCGAGGCGGGGGAGAAAGGAAAAACAATTGTTATTGATAATTTAGAAATTTTTCAAAAAAGTACAGGAGCAATTATCTATGTTCCAGAAGAATCAAAGAAGTTACATACAGCTGTTTTTATAAATAGTGATGGCAACCCTACTTATGAAGCTAAGGACATTGGATTACTTTACTTAAAGTTTAAAAACTATAATAACCCTGATATATCTATTACTGTTACTGATAATCAGCAAACTTCACACTTTGATGTTGTTATAGATGCTGCTGGCAAAATTAATCCGTTGTGGCAAAAAAATAGTATTCATAGAAGTCACGGACGAATGACATTTAAAGGAGCAAAGATGTCTTCAAGGCTTGGTGGTGTGCCACTAGCAGAAGAAATGATCAATGCTGTTGTAGAAGAAGTGAAGGAAAAAAACAAAGACATATCTGAACAGTCAGCGCGAGAAATAGCAGTATCAGCTATCAAGTTTACAATCCTCAAAGCCAAAGCTGGATCAAATATAAACTTTGATCCTGAAACTTCTCTTTCTTTTGAAGGTGATAGTGGTCCGTATTTGCAATACACAGCAGTGCGCGCGGGGGCACTTATAGAAAAAGGGAAGGCACTAAATATTTCTCCAAGCCCTGAAAGCCCAGTAGTAGGGACTGAAACACTTGAGAGACTTGTCGCGAGATTTTTGGAGGTGGTAGAGCGAGCGCAGAGAGAGTGGGCTCCACACTATATCGTGACTTATCTCTTGGAGCTGGCTCAAGAATTCAACTCTTGGTATGGGCAAGGCAAGATAGTAGACGAGGGAGATGTGTCAGGTACAGCCTACCGACTATATGTGGCCTCTAGTGTCCGCCAGAGCCTCATAAACGGCCTCTGGGTGCTCGGCATCGAAACTCCAGA
>DAORIU010000050.1:0-2915 GCA_035438645.1 Minisyncoccota bacterium | reverse complement strand
GGGCCCTTAGCTCAGCTGGTAGAGCAGTACTTTTGCAAAGTAAAGGTCAGGAGTTCAAATCTCCTAGGGTCCACAAAAAAACAAAATCACCCCTATGAACAAGGGTGATTTTGGAGATTTGAGAAAGGTATTATGAGCTTTTATTAATGTCTGCCATAAGGCCGTGATGACCAGCTGGGCCAACGAGCATCAAGAGATCTTGGTGCTTATCAGCAAAAGCTTTCTCGGCATTTTGGGCTTGTTTTCTTAGGTTATGAAGAGTGACCAATTCTACAAATGTCTCTTGTGTTACTTTGCCTGCAACAGGCGTTCCTGCTGTAGCTCCAACAAAAGCACTATAGTCATTTGCTTCTATGGCACTTCTGATAGCTTTCATGGAGGCGATCTGTGCCTCCGTGGGCTTGGGTCTGTTTTTAAACCCTCTCTCTAAACCGTT
The DNA here is from genome assembly GCA_035438645.1 of Minisyncoccota bacterium. Classification (GTDB taxonomy): domain Bacteria; phylum Patescibacteriota; class Minisyncoccia; order Phycocordibacterales; family UBA9973; genus UBA4124. Next base: position 2,479 of record DAORIU010000050.1, on the reverse strand, counting down.
GGCCTTAGCCAAAGCTTCAGCTTCTGTGTCTTTGCCGGAATCACGAAGAGCTTTGATTTGAGAGAGAATTTGTTTTTGCGCATCAGTTAGTTGTGCGCGCATAGATATTTTTTCTGTATTGTTTGTTGAAGCGGAAGCACTATAAACTCCTCCACCAACAATCGCTGCGATAGCAAGCGCTCCAATTATTTTTTTCATAATTTATTTAATAGATATATTAATTTGTAATGAATATTTTTTGGTACTGTTGGTAAGGCCGTACGTCCTTACATAGATTAATACGATCACTTAAAATATTTCTTTCATTAATTTTCTTTGGTGGAGGCAAAAGACCACGATCTTTGTCTAATGGCAAAATAGCGCAGGCTATAAAACTACCGTTATTTATAGTACCTATTATTCTTACATGATCTCCTACCAAAAAACTATCCAAAAGCTTGTCCTCTATCTCTCCTGTCAAAATCAACTTTTCTCCCTGCAAAAAAGGTGATGTGATGACAAGCTCATTTTTATCTTTATCAAAAGATTTTATAAAACCTGAGAGCAAACCTCTTTTGTCATCTGACCAGACTCTCTCCTCCCAAACTACAACCGGTGGAGCAAAAGGCAGTGGTTTCTTGAGGTTATCAAGCTTCCTACCAAAACCAATAGCAAAAAGTAGTGTTCCAAAAACAAAACTCAAAAACAAACTAACCAAAAGTATCAAAACAAAAGAAAACCTATAACCCCTGGTTGTGTGACGAAGATTGTAATAACCAAAAGCAATCATCCCAACAAAAGAAATAAGCCAAAATACTGGTAGCGCATCAAAGAGAAATCCAAAAGAACTCTCGTGTGTTATATATCTATACTGCCAACCAAAATGCGAAAAACTAAATATCACTCCAGCGATAGCACAAGCCCCCAAAAGCACAGAAGCACCCCAAAGAGTCCAAAAACTACTATTTTTCAGCACAAAATGCCACCTAGAAATAGGCGTTAGATTTTCTTGATCTATCTTGTCTATAACTTTTTCTGCAATTGTTTTGTTTTCTTGTTCCATGTTATTTTTTATCTATTAACTTTTTTAGTTCTTTTTTGGCTCGATGTATGAGAGTAGCTACTGTTCCTTCTGGTATTTGTAAAATATCTGAGATTTCAGTGTAGTCTTTTTCTTCTACAAAACGAAGGATGATCACATCCCTATATTTTTTGTCTAGATTTTTTATTGCTTGCTTAAGTTTTGCATTTTCTAATTTTTTATCAAATAACTCTTCGTTGCTTTCTAGATCTGAAGGGATATTGAAAAACAAACTCTCCTCTTGCTCTTCCAAAGTTATCTCTGGTCGCCGTTTTTTGCTTCGAAAAAAATCATAAGTTTCGTTGTGAACAATACGATAAATCCAAGATGAAAATGCATAACTACTATCAAAGCTTCGCAAATATCTATAAACTTTGACAAAGCTATTTTGCAAAATATCTTCAGCATCTCTTTTGTCTGAAACTCCAAGTCGCCTTATATAGCGCAAAAGTGGCTCTTGATAGCGGAAAATAACAGCAGAAAAGGCGTCCTTTTTTGAAAGAACAACAGCCACAAGCTCCTTGTCAGTTAAAGCCTCATACTCTTTTTCCATATATTCTCTATATTATATACGCTCAATACCTAAAAACCTTTCACTAAGTTAAGACAGAAGTAAAAGCACCTTGGCGAGTTTGAGTTCATCAAAGCTATATTTTTCTCCCAATGCTTTCCATGCTGGAGAGAGCTTGTCACTTCCCTTTTTATCAAAGGCTTTGATTATCTCTGACAATCCAGAGAGGAGTTTTGGGCTACAAAGATTGTAAATTTGATCATACGAGAGCATGTCTTTGGCTTGCAAAGAAACTAAGTGATCAATAACAGTGCTTTCGGTCAGGTCTCTAGCCTTGGCTATCTCTGTTATAGAGAGTCCTTCTTTGATGAGTGCGAAAGTTTTTTCTGTTGTGCTTAACTTTTCTACTTTTTGCTTTTCGAGAGAGCCACCAAAGGCCTTGAGCATGTTTTTTTGCATGACTTCTAGATCTTTTGCATCGAGCGCTTCAAATGCTCCTTCTGCTTGTGCTGATGCATCACGAAATATTCTATCTGTTGTCAAAACTTCTGGATGAACCTCCAAGGCTCTTTGGTTATAACCGACGAGAGTGATGCCGGCAAAAGTTCGAACACGAGAAAGCGCTACATAACCTTGTCCATATTCAAAAACGTCAGAAAGATCCATGCGAGCGCGATCCAAACTCATTCCCTGACTTTTGTGAACAGTGATTGCCCAAGCAAGTCGGAGCGGTATTTGAGAAATACTAGCTTTTATTTTGCCATCTTCTTCTACCACCCATTCCATAGAAGGCACAGTTATTTTTCTACCGTCATTTGTTTCGATGATTGGATAGCGAATACCAGCTTCAAAGGCTATTACTTTGCCCAAGGTTCCATTGGCAAATCCAAGGTTTGGATTGTTTTTGG
>DAORIU010000049.1:0-2931 GCA_035438645.1 Minisyncoccota bacterium | reverse complement strand
CTCCAGCAAGTCCAAAAATCATAAATAACCCCCTTACTTCTTTTGGCGCTAGTCCTATAACTATACCGATAAAGCCACTTGCTATAACATGCAAAAGTGTAGAACCAAAAAACCTCAATCCTCCAGTTAAAAGCCCAGCTGTAATAGTAAAAGATACGTCAGGCTTTAATATATACAAAGTGTTTTCAAGCGCAGCAAAACCAAGAGCGATAGTTATGAGGTACATTGCCGGGTCTATAGCTTCGTTGTTGGCTCTGCTTCTATAATCAACCAAGTAAAAGATACTAAATTTCAAAACCTCTTCTATACCAGCCCAAACGGCAATACGTAACTGATCGTTTGTTATGAAGTCTTTAACTTCTTTTTGTAACAATCCGGCAATAAGTACCACTCCAGCTCCCAATAAAAATGATACTGTTAAAAGAAAAAATGGTTCTGGGTTTTTGCGGTCACGTCTAAGCCAAAAATAAAGCCAAATAAGAGAAGGTAGTAACCCTGTAAAAAGAGCAAATGTTAGATGTGATGTGTCTATACTCCAGGCCATTTGGAAATCATCAAGAGATCTTTATCTTTATAAGGTAATATTTGCCAGATAGTTTCAGTGACAAAAGGCATAAACGGGTGAAGTACAGTGATACTTTCTGTAAGTAGAGTATACAACAACTTTTGTCGTGATTGCTTTGCTTCCAGATCTTCACTTATCAAAAGAGGTTTACTTTCTTCGAGGATAGTTGAAGCCAAAGTATCCCAGATATAGTGATATATAGACTCTGATGCAGTGTGGAGTGAGTACTCTTCTATGTCTTGTGTAATCTTTGCTAATTCAGTTTTCCATTCTGACAAAAGTTCTTGATCTCTAGGGGTATAAGAAGCGCTCATGTTTACACCCTCTATATTAGATAGAATAAAACGAGTGATGTTCCAGATCTTGTTGGCAAAGAGTTTCTGGCCTTTGATTTTCTCTTCAGAGAGCTTCATGTCAGTTCCGGGTGCAGTACCAAGGACAAGTGCCATTCTGCCGGCATCTGAACCATATTTTGAAGCAACATCGAGGGGGTCTATACCATTTCCTAAAGATTTTGAAAACTTACGTCCCTGAGAATCTCGAACTACACCAGTAAAATAAACTGTTTTGAAAGGTATGGTTTTTAGCTCATATTCTGTCATTAGCACCATACGAGCTACCCAAAAGAAAATAATTTCATATGCAGTCACAAGTGTGTTGGTTGGATGGTATGTTTGTAGGTCTTTTGTATCCTCTGGCCAGCCGAGAGTAGAAAATGTCCAAAGCGCAGAAGAGAACCATGTATCAAGACTATCTTCATCTTGAAGCCACCCTTCGTCGCTTGGTGCTTCAATATCACAATATGGCTCTGTTTTTCCTGAGCCTGCCGAAGGGTACCAAACAGGTATTCTGTGCCCGTACCATATCTGTCGACTAATACACCAATCACGAAGATTTTCTACCCAATTAAAATAAGTTTTATCAAAAAAGCTTGGTACTAGCGTAATACTGCCGTTTTTTACAGGATCAAGCATTAAGTCCTTTAGTGTTTTATCACCGTGTTTTGCAATAGGCTTATTCACATCTATAAACCATTGAAGTTTTGGAAGTGGTTCTATTATGCCTTCTGTTCTCTCTGCTGTAGCAACACTTTGGTTAATTTCTTTTTCTTCTATAAGTAAGTTTTGTTCTTTTAGCCAAGCGACAATTATTTCTCTAGCTTCAGAAACTTTTTTGTCATATACAGGGCTTGTTTCTGGGACATTTATGATTTTGGCGTACTCACTGATTATTTGTGGTCGAGGAAGATCGTGTCTGTCGGCCATCTCCCAGTCAACTATAGAGTGCGCAGGAGTTACACCTAGAGCTCCAGTACCAAAGTCTTTTTCTACCGCTTCATCTGCGATGATTTTGATATGAATAGGGGCGCCACAAAATACAACATCGTACTCTTTGCCAACATACTCAGAGTATCTACTATCATCGGGGTGTACAGCTACAGCCACATCACCAACTTTTGTCTCTGGTCGAGTGGTGGATATAGCAATAGGGAAATCATGGCTGTATTTGAATGTATAAAGAGTTGATTTTCTTTCTATATAAACTATTTCATCATCAGAGATAGTAGTCTGACCTTTTGGATCCCAGTTTATTATTTTGTTTTTGCGAACTATCAACCCATCGTCGTACATCTTTTTAAAGATTGTCCGTACTGCAAGACTCCTTTTTTCGTCTAGTGTAAAAGCTTCTCGAGACCAGTCACAAGAAAAACCAAGAGTTTTTATTTGTTCAACCATTGTGTCGTGACTCTCTTTTGCAAAAGCAGAAACTCTTTTTAGAAGTTCTTCTCTCCCTAAGTCGTGTCTAGATAGACCTTCTTTTTTCTTTATATCTTTCTCTACTTTTGATTGTGTAGCGATAGCGGCATGATCAGTTCCAGGAATCCAAAGAGTTTTAAATCCGCTCATACGTTTGTAACGAATAAGTATATCCTGCACAGTACCACCGAGGGCATGCCCCATATGAAGAGTACCAGTAACATTTGGAGGCGGAAGAACTATAGTGTAGGCTTGAGCACTCTCTGATATGTGCCCATCCGCAATCATTTTGTCGGGATTGAAATAACCAGACTTTTCCCATAGCTCATAGACAGCCTTTTCTTCAATAGTAGGTTCGTAAGGTTTTAACAGCTTTTCAGGCACGTTTTGAGCGCTTTGCATGCAGAAATAATAGCATTTATAAGCTCAAATTTCCATCGGCACGCAATTCTTCGGGGTTGCGTGTTTTTACTTGCCCTGCGTAGCCTTGCTTGCTCGGCGAAGTATTTACGGAGTCGAGGCGAAGCAGGGATTGTTCAGAAAATATTTTAAGCATTCCTGCCATACCGATCATTACAGCATTGTCTGTAGCTAGCCACATTTCAGGGA
>DAORIU010000048.1:0-2998 GCA_035438645.1 Minisyncoccota bacterium | reverse complement strand
TGCGGAAGTGGTGGGATTCGAACCCACGGACAGTTTTACCCGTCGGCGGTTTAGTAAACCGCTGATTTCAACCACTCATCCACACTTCCTTTGTGGTTATTAACGAAATAACTATACTACAGCATTGTATTTTGTAAAAGTAATGATTTTTGGATCAATTCGTCTTAGAGATATATGAAGAAAATATTAATTTTAAGTCTTTTTGTTTTGTCAGTATTTACTACTTTTGCTGAGGCTAGCCACCCCTTAAGGTTATGGGCTTCTCCAAGTATCTCGCAGGTTACCACTAACTCAGCTTTTGTTTCTGTGCCCACTGAAGCCCTAAAGGATTTGAGCCAAGAGCAAAAATCAAGTCTGTACTTTGAGTACTCTGAAACTCAGCAAGTCTGTATCATGATTTATCCGACACCTGAGAATTGTTTGCCAAAGAAAACTACAAAAGGGCAAACCGCTACTGTTTTGCAAAATCTCAAAAGTAATACCTCATACACTGTTTCTTATAAGATAGATAATACTATTGCTTGTATTACAACACCGTGTCATGAAAATGGTTTGCAAAGTGATACCAAAGAGTTCAAGACACTAGGCTCTGCGGATACTTTTTCTCGCAATCTTTATTATCGAAGCCGTGGAGCAGATGTAGTGTTACTCCAAGATATTTTGCGCTCTCAAGGATATCTCTCTTCTAACAGCACTGGGTACTTTGGTATGGCTACATTTAAAGCAGTAAAGTCTTTCCAGAAAAATTATATGCAGATCCCTCCAACAGGATATGTTGGTCCAAAAACCCGTTTGGCTCTGAATAATCTTATAAATACTCAAACAGAAAATTTTGAAGGAACTATCCAAAGTGTTTCTACTGCTTGTTTCGCAGACGGGGAGTGTAGCGTGACTATCGATGGCAAAAAAGTTGTGACTACTATCGGCTGGTCTCAGCAAATAGTCGGATCAATAAAAGGTAGTGTAAACAGTATTGGAGATATCGAAACTAGCAAAATAGGCGCTCGTGCCAAAGTCTACGCTCGTAAGCTCTCTGATGGTTCCTTTACTCTTTATGGAAATGCCAACTATTATATAGAGGTTTTATAATAAAAAATCCGCCAGGCCAAAGTCTAGCGGATTTTTTATTTGTGAGCGTTGTTTACATCCAAGCGCCGATGATAAGTCCAAGTGCTATAGAGAGAACAAGGTTGAAACCTGCCACCACTAAAAATCTACTTTGATTGTTCTTTTTGGTATCAGAGTTCCACATAGAGCCTTGTGCTGACATCGGCATCAAAAACCCTACCCAAACAAGCAAGCTAGTTGCCAAGGCATTGTTTCCCATGGAAACAAACATTGCCAAAACATATATTTGAACGATAGAGAGCACAAGTTGCAAAATATAAGCAGGGAGCGCTTGCTTTTGCATTTCTTTGCGCTTTACTGGGTCGTTCATACATTCTGGGTCTATCTTGTTTAGTCGCATCCAAATCTTGCCAAAGAGCATTGGCCCGTACCACAGAGAGCCAAGTATTATCGAAACTACAGCACACACTAAAATCATCAAAAACGATATTTCCATAAAAAATTTTGTTATTTGTTAATACTATTTATTATAGCAGGCTTATCTTTGTAGTGTTTATAAATAATGTTCAATACCCATAAAGACATAATCACAAAAAATACTATCCCTAAATAAGAAAGTATCTTTTCGCCTATAAAATAGGCACAAAGTCCCCAAAATGCTGACCAAACAATAGTTGCGGTTGTAGAAACAAATATAAATTTATTTTTTGGCGCCCTGAGTGTTCCTGCGGAAGTTGAGATCAAAGCCCCTAGATTTGGTTGCCAATAAGATGCATAAATAGCTTTGAAGCCGTATTTTTGAAAATTTTCTTTTGCTTTTTCTAAGGAACCCGCAAGACCAAATTTGATAAAAAGTTTATGCCAGCCGTAGTATCCAAGAAAATAATTGAAAGTATACCCAATAGAAAAACCAAGTATTGTGCAAAGTACAGAAAGAGTTGCCAACACAGGGTTACCTGCAGAAAGTATTACTCCCAAAAAAATAATAAGGCCTCCTGGTAAATACCAACCAACCAAAAGCATGCTTTCGAGAATAGAAGCAATAAAAACTGTTATAAGTCCATATTTGAAAAAGTATTCTCTGGTTTTTTCTATCAAAACTTCTTCACTAGGCAAACCAAGAACTTTCCAGAGTCCAATAATTGCAATAAAAATTAAGATTATTAAAATAGGTAGTTTGAGCTTTTTGAGCATTTTTTCATTATATAATGATCTAGTTTATATAGATATAATTTTGTGTTAAAGTGAAGTTCTTGGAGCCGTGTCAGAGTGGTCTAACGTACCTCTTTGCTAAAGAGGCAGGGTGTAAAAGCCCTCGAGGGTTCGAATCCCTCCGGTTCCGCCTTCGCTACGCCGAAGCTCGCAGAGCATAGGCGAGATTCGGCATAGCTACGGCGTGACAAAGTCCGCCGTAGTGCTACCATTTATATATGCACTATATATAGTTTAAAATGCAAAGACGGTTATTATTTAGGATGTACTAATAATCTTAAAGATCGTCTAAAAAGACATGCATCAGGTAACGTAGCAGCGACAGCCAGTAGGCTCCCTGTTAGTATAGATTTTTATATAGCTTTCAAAGGCAAATATAAAGCTTTTGAATTTGAAAAATATCTCAAAAGCGGTTCGGGTAGAGCTTTTATTAAAAAACATTTTAATTAATTTAAACTAAAAATATGGAACAAAATTCTAAAAACAATCTTTGGTTTAAAAGGAAAAGTTATGGTTGGGGCTGGGTGCCGGTTTCTTGGCAGGGTTATGTTGTAACTTTAGTTTACATAGTTTTGATGGTAACTTTTCCTTATATAAACTTTACAGAAGCACCAGATGGCAATCTCTTTGTTGGATTTGTTTTTCCTTTTGTTGTTTTTACCTCAATACTTATATACATATGTTATAAAAAAGGTGAGAAACCAAAGTGGCAGTGGGG
>DAORIU010000047.1:0-3209 GCA_035438645.1 Minisyncoccota bacterium | reverse complement strand
ATAAGGTGGATTTGAGAAAGAGCTTTGACTTTGCTCGGTCCCGATACATCAATGACGGTCAGAGCTTATACGCTCATACTTCTTCGCACCAACTGGTCATATACGACAAGGTTGCGGACCTCAATAAGAATAAAAAGCGAGCTATAGACAAAGAGCAGACACCTTACCAAATGGACCTGTTTACCAAACTAGTGAAAAAAATGGAAATACCAGAAATAATACGCTTTGAAGTTCGCTTAAATCAGAAACAGAAAATGAATAGTGTCCTTGAGGGTCTAGGGTATGAGAAGAACCCGAACTTCAAGGACGTGTTCAGAACTGAACTAAGTAAGAAGGTTCTGAATGACTATTGGGAAAGACTGATTAAGGAAAGAAACCTGGGCATCTTCTCAATCACCATAAGCAATAAGGATATTCTGAGAACCTTGTTCTTGGCGGATAGAAAACTCAAACCCAAGCAAGCGGTATATCTACTTGGCTTGTTTTTACTCGCTAAGGACGAGAATGGTATGAGAGAGCTGAGGTCCATTGTGTCCAAGAAAGCAAAGGATAGAACTTGGTATCGGATAGCCAAAGAGATGCGTATAGCAAGCGAACTCATTACCAAGAACAAGCTCCGAGATTGGGTTATACAGATAGATGAGGCATTAGAAAATTACAAACCCTACAAGATAAAAGGCGAAGAAACTTATCCACTTAAATAATTGCAATGTAAAGCATTGTAAAGTAATATAATCACAACAATTATGACTAAGGAATTTTACAAGGCAGAAGATTTAGCTGAGAAACTTGATGTAAACATAATGACCATCTACCGCTATATCAAGGCTGGAAAGCTAAAAGCATATAAAATTGGCAAAGAATTTAGGATACCCAAAGAAGAATTCGACAACTTTTTGAATAAAGTGAAAACTAAATAATATGAATACTCTATTTAATACTGATAAAAAAAGTTGGAAAAAGAATAAAGAAAATTTCCATTTTATAGACCTATTTGCAGGAATAGGAGGATTTAGAATTGCTCTCGAAAAGTCTGGTGGTAAGTGTGTTTTTAGCTCTGAATGGGATACCAATTCTCAAAAAACATATGCTACTAATTTTGGAGATACTCCTCACGGAGATATTACCAAGATAGACGAAAAAATGATTCCAAAACACAACGTTTTGTGTGCAGGTTTTCCTTGCCAAGCTTTCAGTATTTCAGGAAAAATGAAAGGTTTTTCTGATACAAGAGGGACTTTATTTTTTGATGTCGCTCGTATAGTCAAAGAGAAACAACCTGATGTAGTTTTCTTAGAGAATGTAAAGAATTTTGCCAGACACGATAATGGAAATACACTATCTGTCGTGCTTACAACTTTAGAAGACTTGGGCTACAAAGTTTTTAGTTCAGTCTTAAGGTCTAGTGATTATGGTGTACCCCAAGCAAGAGAGAGAATATACATTGTAGCCTTCCACAAAAGAACGAAGGTTAAATATTTTGATTTCCCAGAAAAAAACAAGAAAGAAAAAGTTGTGCAAGATATATTGGAAAATAATATACATCCACAAACAAAAATCATAATCAGAGACGATATTACTATCGATAAGAATAAAAAAGTTATTGATAAAAGGAGACCATTACAGCTGGGAAAAATAAACAATGGTGGACAAGGAGAAAGAATATACTCTGTAGAATCTGCAGGGATTACGCTTTCTGCCTACGGCGGGGGGGTAGCAAGCAAAACAGGAGCTTATTTAGTAGGTGATAAAATTAGAAAGTTGTCTCCAAGAGAATGTGCGAGATTACAAGGCTTTCCTGACGACTTCGATATACCTGTAAGTATAAATTTAGCTTATAAACAGTTTGGAGACAGCGTATCAGTTCCTGTGATAGAGCAGATATTCAAAAAAATAATAAAGAAGTATCCGAGACTAAAGAAATAACTATGAAAAATAAAGAACTACAAAAAATGATTGATTTGGGCTCAAAAACAGCAAAAGATGGTTTCAAAAACGAAGATTATGTAATAGCAGAGTTTAACAATTGGAACAAAAGTATATATGCAGGAGAGTGGTTGAAGAAAATGAATTATAAATTGAATGAGATTGAGACTGTTCGAGCAACAAAAATAAGTGGCCACAAAGCAGATGTTCAGGTCGAAATAAAAATTGAGATAAGGCTAAAACATTTGGTAGATATCCAGAACCTTCAAGTCAAATTGGTATCCAACCCAAAGGGGTTTAATCAAATAGATAAACGATGGTTAAAAAAATATGCTGAATTGTGGAGCATCCCATCTGATATCTATAAGTTATTACAGCTTTATACAGGTGAAAAAACACCAAAAAGTGGAAAAACTCGGGATTCCAGAAGAATGTTTGCCAATGAATTCACAAAAAACGAGAAAAGAAAGCTTATTGAATTTTTTAAAAATAATAAGACTCTTATAGTTTCGGATATCTTGAAAGGTCGTGGAAAATTCTCGGCAGAGTGGATGTTGGTAATCTTAAACTTGAAGAAGGTGAAGGGTATAAAATGGGCTTTAGAGCCAATTAATAAAGTATTGAATCATTTTGGAAATGGTGAGGTTCTAATAACGGATAGAGGTAGTATAAAAATTGGTCATATAACTGTGCAAAGGAAAGGAGGTGACGGAGGAAGAGAAACTGCTAATATGTTGCAATTTAAAATAAACCCAGCAGAAATAATTTGAATTTCAATCTTGAAAAGTAATTAAAAATTAGTATGAAGGCAATAATCATAGCCAGAGTTTCTACCGAAGAGCAGAGAGAGGCTGGGAACTCTCTACCCGCTCAACTCAAGCGAATGCAAGATTATTGCGAACGTAATCACTACGATAAGGTAGAAACTTTTAGCTTTGATGAGAGCGCTTACAAAACCAAACGAGGAGAGTTTGATGCAATCATAAGGCGGATTGAGGAGTTTATAGCCAAGAAAGAAAAAGTTGCCGTTTGCTTTGACAAAGTAGACCGCCTATCCAGAAACATTTTTGATAAACGAGTTGCTTGGCTTTATGAGAAAGCGGTCAATGACGAAATAGAACTCCACTTCGTATCTGATAGCCAAGTGATAAACAACTCTATGAATGCAGGAGACAAGTTTGCATTCGGAATGAAGCTTGGACTTTCAAAATATTATTCAGATGCCATTAGCGACAATGTGAAGCGTGCCTTTGAACAAAAGCGGAGGAATGGAGAGTGGACTG
>DAORIU010000046.1:0-3229 GCA_035438645.1 Minisyncoccota bacterium | reverse complement strand
CCATGAAGATACTGAAATATACCGCCTTGTAACATCTTGAACAAAAGCGATTCTTTTCCTCCTCCTCTTCCATCATCATGATCGGTGATTTTTTGGAGATAAATAACAGTGGGAGACTCCTTCTCAAAATGATCTTCAATTGAATCCAGCTCAATGGAGATTTTTTTGTAAACAAAGTCGGTGTCCTTACCTTCGATAAAAATCAGTCTCGGGGTTCGCCCGCGAAGAAACTGATCTTCTTCAAGAGAAAAATTATCAAAAGAGGCATTTTTGTTTAGTTTTTCAAAAAAAGCTGGGAGTGCTTCTATGGCTATGTTTTTAACCTGGGATTGAAGATTTAAAAATAAATCTTTTTTAGCCTCCTGTTCTCTTGAAAGAGAGTCTATTTTATCGCTTATTGCCTCATTTTTACCCCCTACTAAGACAAGCGCTTTTCCCAGTGTAGTGATTTTGTCATTTTCTAAACGTTGTTCATCAAGGAATCCCTTAATCTCTAAAAAAAGATCTTTAATAGTTTGAATGTATTGCATAGTACTTATTTTTTATAGACACTACTATTAAGTACTGTGAATGTCAAAAGTGTCTCAATAAAAAACCGCCGTTTTCACACGGCGGTTGAAATGATAAGCCAACTAGAAAATTATGCTCGGTGACCTATCAAATGAAGAGTCCTTTTTTTGCTATATCCCTTTATCTGGAACTTTGGCGTCCGGAAAGGATATGCTTTTCTGCGGTTACGACGGGACTGACTAACGGTGTTGAATCCGGCCGGAATATTCCGTTGCCTATTCTCCCCAAATAGCTGGCATGATTTTAATAGATAGTTTTACACACCTACTGATTTTAATGAGGTTACTGTGCAAAATCTTCTAAAAAACACAACCGGTTTGCAAATAGGTGATTGCCTACTTGCTCCTGAAACTGGATAAATGCCAGCTTTACATTGCGTATATATTTAAGGAACTCTACATAATTATCATATCAGATTATAAATTTCTGTCAATTAGCAAAAATCCCTCTCCACCAGCTGGCAGATTGAGGGATTTTACTACTAACTACTCTCTACTTACTACTATCTTCTCTAAAGATCTTTTAAATCAGCCATAGCATCATCTAGGTTTGCTACGTCAGGTTGTCGTTCAAATCCAGCCGGCTCATTGATCTTGAGGTTTACGCGAGCATTGTGCTTCATACCTACAACACGGAGAAGTGTCCGGATAGCCTTGGCAGTGTTACCTTGGCGACCGATGATTTTACCCATATCAGAGCCGTTTACTGAGAGAGTAAGGAGTACCCCCATCTCATCTACTGTCCGATCTACTACTACGTCAGAGGGATTTTCTACTAGAGCTTTTACTAACATTTCCAAAAATTCTTTATCATTCATAGCTTTCAATTCTGTTATTTTATAATACGAACCATTATAACATTTTTTCTTTCTTTCCTCAAAATAAAATACTACTAATGTAAAAGGTGTGTTTTGAGTTTGACTGAAACGAAAAGCAGGTGTTTTTCAGCAGAAAAACACCGACAGCTTTTACATTAGTAGTATTTTATTTTTTCTTTGCCTCTTTTCTTTTTACAGTTGGAGCTTTCTTTGAGAGTACGTTCTTTTTCTTGCCTTCTATAACAGCGTGCTTAACTAGCATGTTGTGAACAGTTGGAGAAACTTGAGCGCCGTTTTTGATCCAGTGCAAAATTCTGTCATTTTTTAACAAAACTGTGTCTGTTTTTGGTGTTTGAGAGCCCAAAATCTCCAAAAACTTTCCACTTTGTGGGCCGTTTTTTGAGTCAGTTACAACAAGGCGAAATTGCGCCTCATTTTTGCGTCCTATTCTTTGTAGTCTTATCTTTAACATGTGCCGGTAAATATAGCAGGAAAACAAAAAAGCGTCAAACAAATATCTATTATTATAGCCAAAGCTATGTTAAAGTGTTTCCATGCAAGAACTCAAGATCGGAGCACAATTTGAAGGCTCTATAAATATCTCAACCAAAGGCATTGGTTACGTAAAGGTACGTGAACTCAACATTTCTATTGAAATCCCCCGCGAAGCACTAAACAGAGCTTTTCATAGTGACAATGTTTTGGTGGAAGTAACTGCTTTACCAAAAGGCGAAAATCCGCAAGGAAAAGTTTTGGATATTATTCGTCGTGCCAAGATTGGTTATAGTGGCACACTAGACTTTGCTCAAGGTGCTCATTGTATAGTCAGCAATGATGGACGAATGTACACTCCGATAGTTATTCCTACTGACAAACTCTCTGGTGCAAAGCAAGGAGAGAAAGTTTTTTGTTCTATTGATGCATGGCCTGATCCGATGGGTACTCCGACAGGATCTGTAACACGAGTACTAGGAAAGCCACTTGAGAACAATGCTGAGATGCTTTCTTTGGCACTTGAAAAAGGCTTTGATGATAGTTACCCACCAGAAGTAGAAGCGGAAGCAAAAGCAATACACGAAAAAGGAATAACAGCAGACGAAATATCAGGGCGAAGAGATTTTCGCCAAACTACTACTTTTACTATCGACCCAGCGGATGCCAAAGACTTTGATGACGCTATTTCTATAAAATTTTTGGAAAATGGAAATACCGAGGTCGGTATTCATATCGCTGATGTTTCTCATTATGTTACTCCTGGTAGCGCCCTCGACAAAGAAGCCTACCGCCGAGCTACTTCTGTTTATCTAGTAGATCGCACTATCCCTATGCTTCCAGAAGTTTTATCAAATGAACTCTGTAGTCTAAATCCTGACGTTGATAGACTCACTATGAGCGCTGTTTTTGAAATCACACCAAAGTTCGAAATAGTTTCGGAGTGGTTCGGCAAAACTGTTATTCACTCTCACTATCGTTTTACTTACGAAAATGCTCAAGAAGTTTTGGATAAACAAAGTGGGCCTTTCTTGGACGAACTAAATGTCGCTTTGGCTATTGCCGAAGATCTAGAGAAAAAAAGATTTGCTAGTGGAGCATTATCTCTCGATGCGCCAGAGGTCAAGTTTAAGTTAGACGAAACAGGACATCCTATCGGGGTATATACAAAGATTCGTGGGGCAACGCACCATATGATTGAAGAGCTCATGCTATTAGCAAACAGAAAAGTAGCTCAGTTCATAGCAACACGTGATACAAATGCACAAGAGATATTTATGTATCGTATTCACGATAAACCTGATCTAGATAGAATGAACGACCTACACGAATTTCTAAAAAGACTTGGAC
>DAORIU010000045.1:0-3248 GCA_035438645.1 Minisyncoccota bacterium | reverse complement strand
TTTGTGTCTACGCCATAATAATCAGCCTTGCCATCACTAGGGTCAGAGTTGTCCACCCCGTCCTTACATGTCCCATCACCTTCTTTTATTTTTTCTTGATTTGTTTTTGTTTGAGCGTGAGAGACGGAAAAATCCACAAAGCTCTGCGAAACAAAGCAAAGACTAACGAACAATAGACTGTAGATTGCGAGACGCTTCATATATTGCTTGAACTGGAGTGTTAGCTCCACTATTAACACTTCTAATCATATCACGGAAAACCCCTTCTGTAGCGCTCGGATCTATATCAGGCCAACCAAAAGCTGAGAGTGCTGATTTGAAAAAAACATCAACATAAGGATTTTTTTGATTTACCAAAAGCAAATCTCTCTTGGCGCTTGGAAGAGCTACAGTGCTTGATAAATATTCTAGAAACTCTTTGCTGTTTAAATATCCAAGGGCGGTATAAGAAGCTGTAAAGTTAGGGCTAGACTTGATGATGGCTATACCACTAAACTCTCCAAATGTTATAGGTCGCACTGCTTGATCGGACTGGAAGATACTTGTAACATCAAAATTTAGATTTGGATTTCGAGCCTGGATATCAAAGAGCTCACTTGCTCTCCCTATATAAAATACGCTTTTTCCAGAGAGAAACATATCCAAAGTATTTGGTAAGTTACGAGTCCAAGAAAATCTATCTGTTGCTTGATTTGAAAAGCTTAAATAAAAATCAAGAGCTTCTGCTGTTGGCAAGCTATCTGCTCCCTCTGGTGCAATATTTAATCTTTGAGAAAAAGAATTGTTGTTAGGATCAAGCGCAACTATCGGTGAACCTGTCTGCAAGAAAAGTGTTGAAAGAATATCTTTGTAGTGATTTACGTTTGAAAATTCTCCCATCCCGATAGTTGTCTGTGTGAGGATACCCTTTGAGTCTTTTTTGTTAAAAAGTGGCAAAGAATCAACCAAAGAACTCCAAGACTTTGGAGGAACAACAAAGTTTTTGCCGGCCAAGAGGTCTTTGTTGTAGTACAGAACAACAGGATCAACCAAAATAGGTAACGCCACCACACCTTCCTTGTTTAAAAACAAAGAAGCCCCATCAACAAAAGAATCCCTGAACAATCTCTCGCTATAAGTATCAAAACTTATGGTGTATAACTTATCTCTAAAACTAAAGAGATTGCCAGCGTCTGCTAAAACGATATCAGGAGAGTTACCATTAGCTAGTGCATTTATAAGATCACTCTTAAAGGAAGACTTGGATTTTTGTTCATAAGAAATAGCTAGGTTTTTATTTTGAATGTTTAATTTATCGAGGTATGGATTAACGACACTTTGAGGATAAATACCCCAAACTCGAACATTACTAACAACACCAGAAGATCCAGAATTTCCGACTTTTATAATTCCAGCAAAAACAAGAACAGCGCCGATAAAGGCTAGAATAAAAAAACCTATAAGAAATGTTTGGAATGAGAATTTCATTTTTTTCTTTTTACCTTGAGCTTGCCGAAAGATTATTTCTTAAAAAGTATAGCATAATGATGCTCTCCGGCCGGCAAAGAGTCCGAGAGTTTTGTGAAGTTTAATGAAGCAAACAAACTCTCTGCCCTACTTTTATCAAATACATGGTGTGGCGCTGGACCAAGCCCACCAAAAGACTCCTGCCAATCCACAACCAAAACTCTGCCACCAGGCTTGAGAACCCTTTGCGCTTCTTTGAGAGCAGAGGCCTTATCATCTATTTGAAATAAAATATTTGAAAGTATCACCATATCGACACTCTCGTCAGAGAGCTTGGATCCTCCCACCATCTCGATATCCCCCCAAATAGGCTGAATATTTTTTATTTGTTTTTCTTCTATTTCGTGAGCAAGTCTTGCCACCAAGTCTCTATTTATTTCGATAGCAAAAACATTTCCGAAAACTACAATACTAGATAGTGCGCGAGCCATAAAACCACTTCCTGCACCAAAATCAGCAACATTGTCTGTGCTTTGAATATTGCAAGCCATGAGCATTTGATCTGGGTTCATGAACATATAAATAAGTATACCTTAGTAAAGAATAAGTAGTAAGTAGTTTAAGAGAAATTATAATAAAAGCCATAATATGTTTTATGAATCGAGGACTCTGCGTAGGCATCCGCAGAGAATAAAAATTATGGCTTTTAATTATATTACTAAGCGAGGAGTTGCAGTATTTTGCGCATCGAGGATAGTGCGAGTTGTTTTATAAGCGAGGAGGAAATATATTGTTTACGCAACGAGGACTCTGCCTGGCGGATCCGCAGTAAGTAAAAAATATATTTCCTCCGAGCGTCCCCCTTATAGACAAGTCACAGATGCCAATGTATCTCCTGCTCTTAGCTTCATAATAGTTACACCTTGAGTTTGTCTTCCAGAGGAAGGAATAGTATTGAGATCTACTCTTATGACTTGACCTTTTTTACTCATAGCAACGAGTTCCATATCATCCACAACTATCTTTCCTACCATAAGCTTTCCTGTCTTTGGAGTTACTTTTGCTGTTTTGATACCAGAGCCACCACGCTTTTGGACTTTGTATTCAGAAATAGGAGTCTTCTTGCCCAATCCATTTTCACCCATTACCAACATATAAGTCTTCTCTTCTGATTCTATAACATCAGCACAGATGAGTTTGTCATGTTTGCCGAGCTTCATTGCTCGCACTCCACCAGCAGTGCGTCCCATCTCGCGAATATCAGATTCGTCGAAACGTATTGATTGACCTTCTGAAGTTGCCAAAATAACACTTTGACCTTTGTGTACACGAAGCACTGCTTCAAGCTCGTCCCCTACATCTAGTCGGATAGCGATAATACCACTTCGTCTTACATCTTTAAAGCTTTCATAAGAGACCTTTTTTGCTACACCTTTTTTGGTAACTAGCATGAGAGAAGCTTTTTCGCTCTTTGCAGATTTTGGCACAGCTAGTATAGAGGTGACTTGTTCGTCCCCCGCCAAAGACAGATAGTTCATGATACTTTTACCCTTTGTGGCACGCTTACCTTCTGGAAGTTCATACATTTTTATTTGATAAGCCTTTCCTTTGTTGGTGAAAAAAAGCAAATCACTGTGAGTATCAGTCGTCAAAAGCTGCGTGACAAAGTCTTCTTCTTTGGTTTCCAGATCTATCACTCCGACTCCTCCACGCTTTTGCATTTTGTATTCACTAGGATCTGTGCGCTTTACATAGCCTCCTGCAGTAAATACCAAAACAGTTTCTTTCTCTGGTACTAGATT
>DAORIU010000044.1:0-3303 GCA_035438645.1 Minisyncoccota bacterium | reverse complement strand
ATACCGCAGTTCCTAGATCAAATCAAAACAACATTTAGCCTCTTGGGAAATGCTATTTCGGCTATCGGTCTTGTGGTGGCAGCTATTACTATCTTTATCGTTATTTTTGTTAACGCTATTACTCGCAGAAGATATATCGGTATTTTGAAAGGTATCGGCATTGCCCCAAGAGCTATCATAATCTCTTATATCTTACAGTCTTTGCTCTATGCTCTTATTGGAGCAATAGTAGGATCAATACTTGTCTTTGCATTCCTCAAGCCTTTCTTTGATGCCAACCCGATAAACTTTCCATTTTCAGACGGTATTTTGGTGGCGACTGTTTCTGGAACATCTATAAGAGTAGCGATACTTTTGATGGCGACAATTG
Source organism: Minisyncoccota bacterium (assembly GCA_035438645.1). Taxonomy (GTDB): domain Bacteria; phylum Patescibacteriota; class Minisyncoccia; order Phycocordibacterales; family UBA9973; genus UBA4124. The sequence goes on along the minus strand of DAORIU010000044.1, from coordinate 2,933 downwards.
TCGCTGGATACATACCTGCTAGAATTGTTATAAAGCAAAACACGCTTAGTGCTATCTTAGGAAGATAAAATAATCATGATTAAAATAAATAATCTATCAAAAATATTTCAAAGTGGCGATGCGGAAATACGCGCAGTTGATAACGTGTCTTTTTCTATACCCGAAGGACAATTTGTGGCGATCACTGGTAGGTCGGGAAGTGGTAAGAGTACGCTTTTGTACCAACTAGGACTTCTCGATAGACCTACAAAGGGAGAAATATTTTTGGATAACTTAAATGCAACTGAGCTATCTGACAATGATCAGACTCGCATGCGACTACACTCTCTCGGGTATATTTTTCAAGACTATGCGATACTCCCATCTCTTACCGCTCTTGAAAACGTCATGGTGCCACTTCTCATGCAAGGCTTGGAAGAAAAGGAAGCTAAAGAAAAGTCTATCAAAGCCCTCTCTCGTGTTGGACTCTCTGATCGAATGAACAACTTGCCAAGCCAGCTCTCTGGTGGACAGCAACAACGCGTCTCCATAGCGCGCGCAATAGGACATGATCCAAAGATTATCTTTGCCGACGAGCCAACAGCCAACCTAGACTCCGAAACTTCAAAAAATGTTCTGGACGCGTTTTTGGAACTGAACAAAGAGGGGCAAACTATAGTGATGGTAACTCATGAGCCAGAATACTCAGCGCTCGCACACCGAATCATCGAGCTTCGCGACGGGAAGATAGTCTCGGATGAGATGAATAAATAGGTGTATAATATAAGTCATGCAAACATTTATTGAAAAAAATCAAAAGCTTATTATTGGAATATTTATTTTACTTGGGCTATTTTTGCTCGCTAGTACCATCAAGACTTTGCGAGAGAGCAAGCTTGTAGGATCGGGGCTAAATGCCACAAATACAATCATGGTCTCTGGAAAAGGGGAAGTGAACAAGTCTCCTGATACTGCAAAAGTCTCTTTTTCTATAAGATCTGAAAAGAAGGTTCTCAAAGAAGCTCAAGATGAAGTAAGTACAAAGGTCGCTAAAATCAAAGCCGACCTCATCGCAAAAGGTGTAGAGGAAAAATATATCAAAACTGATAGCTATACTTCTTATCCTCAGTACGACTATCCGCAAACCCGTTGCTACAATGGCGCTTGTCCTGTTCAGAGCCCAGTACTTCGTGGTTATGAGGTGGCGCACTCTATCACTCTCAATATCAAAGACCTTGATTCTGTAGAAGCAGTGCTTGGAATTTTGGCAACAAATTCTGTAACAGATATGAGTGGTCCAAACTTTGGTTTTGAAGATGACAAAATGATCTCTCGTGAAGCTCGTGATTTAGCTATAAAGGATGCAAAGGATGAAGCAGAAAAACTAGCCAAGTCTCTAGGTGTAAGATTGATACGAATAGTTTCTTTCTCAGAAAATGGCGGTGGCTATCCTATGCCAATGTATGCAAAAGCAGAACTTGGGGGTGTGGCTATGGATATGAACCAAACTAGCCCACAAATCCCAGTAGGGGAACAAAAAGTCTCTTCAAATGTGACTATTGTTTACGAAATAAGATAGTAAGTTATCAAGTTTTTAAAGTTATAAAGTTCGTAAAGTCGTGTTTGTTTTATACTTTATAAACTTTTAACTTTATAACTTTTGACTTGACAAAAGGCATTTTCTTTGAGAAAATGCCTTTTGTAATGCCTTCGGGCGTTTTTTAGTAAGAGCAATTATTTCGCCCAAAAGGCGCAAATCCATGAAAATCACACAATTTTTAAAAGAAACAAAAGGTGAAATGAAGCAAGTGAAGTGGCCAAGTCGCCGGCGCTTGGTAGTTTATACTTTGGTCGTTATTATTTTTTCATTAGCACTCGGATATCTTCTTGGGGCGTTTGATACTCTTTTCCAAGCAGGTCTTCGAAGTCTCATCCAATAATTATGTCAAAACAAGAACAAACAGGTGCTCGTCACTGGTATGCTATACACACTTATTCAGGTTACGAAAATGCAGTGCTTAGAAATCTCAAGCAACGTATTGAGAGTTTGGGTATTGGAGACAAAATCTTTAACGTAGTTGTTCCAACTGAAAAGAAAATCAAGGTCAAAGGCGGTAAGCGTGTTGAAGTAGAGGAGAAGGTTTATCCAGGTTATGTTTTGGTAGATATGATTGTGGATGATGATTCATGGTACGTAGTTCGTAACACTCCTCGTGTTACAGGTTTCGTTGGAGCAGGTGTTACCCCAGTTTCTCTTACTCAAAAAGAAATAGACTATCTACTCGGACAAATGAATGATGAAAGTGTAGCAAAGCACAACATCGATCTATCTTTGGGCGAAACTATCATCATCAACGATGGTCCGTTTAAGGAGCTTGAGGGAACAGTGAGTGAAGTAGATCAAGAGCGTGGTAAGGTTAAAGTCATGGTCTCCCTATTCGGACGCGAAACACCAGTAGAACTAGACTTTTTACAAGTCAAAAAGCTTTAATTTACAAATTCATAGATTCTGGTAGAATACATCCCGTTACGCTATTGCTTCTACTTAGCATTAACACATAAGAAAACATGGCAAAAAATATAACTAAAAAAATAAAGGTTCAAGCTATGGGGGGATCTGCAACCCCAGCTCCACCACTAGGACCTGCTCTTGGGCAAGCCGGAGTAAACATTTCTGATTTCGTTCAGAAGTTTAACGCCGCTACTCAAGACCAAAAAGGCGAAAAGCTCGGAGTAAAGATTACTGTTTACGAAGATCGAACATATGACTTCGTAGTTACTACTCCTCCTGTTGCAGACCTTCTCTTTAAGGCGGCAGGTATCCAGAAAGGCTCTGGTAAGCCTCGAACATCAAAAGCTGGCAAGATCACAAAGGCACAGCTCAAGCAAATAGCAGAGCGCAAAATGCCTGATCTAAACGCTAACGATGTTGAAGCTGCGATGAAGATTGTTGC
>DAORIU010000043.1:0-3763 GCA_035438645.1 Minisyncoccota bacterium | reverse complement strand
CAAGACCGCATCAAGGAACTTGAAAAAGAAAAGACTGAATACCTCGATGGCTGGCAACGCGCTCGCGCTGACTATGCCAACCTCCAAAAGTCTACTGAAGAAGACAAAAAGAGAATGAGGAGCCTTTTTGAGGAGAGCTTCATCGAAGAGTTGTTGCCGACAGTTGATAGCTTTCTGATGGCGATGAGTAACAAAGAAGCGTGGGAGAAGGTAGACCCAGCTTGGCGCACAGGCGTGGAGTATATCTACAACCAACTCATGAATACTTTGGAAGCTCGAGGCTTGAAAGTTTTTGGAGAAGCCGGAGAAGCTTTTGATCCGGCTCGACATGAAGCAGTAGGTGAGGAAACGACAGAAGATGCAAAGCTCGACCACAAGATTGCAAAAGTAAATCAAAAAGGCTTTATGCTTGGAGAATCAATACTCCGACCAGCGCGAGTGATTGTTTACGCTAAAAAATAGTTTTATTTCACCATCTCAAAAAAGGCTTTGCGGGTTTCGGTGTCTATGTTCTCTGTAACAAAAACCATAAGTTCAGTAGTTAGACCAAAGTCTTTTTTGATATTGGCAAAGAGGTATTCGTATGGGAAAGGAGAGATCCAAACACTGTTTTTCAGGCATACAAATCCAGCCTTTTTGAGAAGGTAGCGAAGTGCTTCTCTTTCATCCTTGCGACTCTCTGGAAGATCTAGGAGTGCTATGCGCCACTTGCCATCCCATGCGGGAGTGATGTTGGTAGTGTCTTGCTCCAAAGAGATACTATGTAGCTTCTTCCTACCGGCCTTTGTGAGCTTCACATAGTCGTTTTGACCGCTATGATGACTCTCTATCAGTCCGCTTTCAGAAAGCCCTTTTAGAGAGCGTTTTAGCGCATTTTGAGGGCCTAGATGGCCCATTTCTGAAACTACCAAAGCCGGCTTTTCAGCCAATAATTTCAGTATTTTTTTAGAATATCCACCATTTGTTGACATAAGAATATATTATCAGGTATGATATGAACATACAAGTATTTCGCGACCGCTAAAAGACTGTTAAATACTTGATTTTGCGTTATCTTTCAACTTTATAAACTTTATAACTTTTAACTAAAACATATGGGAAAAATAATTGGAATTGACCTCGGAACTACAAACTCAGCTGTTGCCATCATCGAAGGTGGACAGCCAAAAATTATCGAAAATATCGAAGGAGCTCGTACTACTCCATCTATCGTGGCAGTGGGCAAAAATGGCGACCGACTTGTTGGTCTTCTTGCTAAGCGCCAAGCTGTAACAAATCCGCAAAATACTATTTATGGAGTGAAGCGCTTCATGGGACACAAATACGATGATCACGGAATGGAAAAAGTGATCAAGACTTCTCCTTTTTCTGTGACAAAAGATAGCAACGGTGGAGCGCTGATCAAACTCGGTGACAAAGAAACTCGCCCAGAAGAAATCTCAGCCATGATACTGCAAAAGATCAAGGCCGATGTAGAAGCCAAGCTTGGTGAAAAGGTAACAGAAGCGATCATCACTGTGCCCGCATATTTTAATGACGCACAAAGAAAAGCTACCAAAGACGCTGGTGCTATCGCAGGACTAGATGTGAAGCGTATCATCAACGAACCGACAGCAGCAGCGCTTGCTTATGGTTTTAATAACAAAAAAAATGAAAAGATAGTTGTTTACGACTTTGGAGGCGGAACATTTGACGTGTCAGTTCTTGAAGTTACAGAAGATGTTATAGAAGTTAAAAGTACTGATGGAGACTCACTCATGGGAGGTCGTGACATCGATCTCAAAATCATCAACTGGATAGCAGAGGAATTCAAAAAGCAAAGTGGTGTCGATGTTTCAAAGGATCCACTAGCTCTACAACGTCTGGATGAAGCTGCCGAAAAAGCCAAAATAGAACTCTCTACAACCCCTGAAACTGAAATCAATATTCCATTTATCACTTCGACCGATGCTGGACCACAGCACTTGCTCCTCAAGATGACTCGCGCAAAACTCGAAGAGCTCGCTGATGAATTCATTGCTCGCTCTATAGAAATAACCAAGCGCGCAGTGGAGGCTAGTCCATTTAAAAAAGATGAGATCAACCAAATCATCATGGTTGGAGGACAAACTCGCATGCCAAAGATAGTCGAAGAAGTACAAAAGTTCTTTGGCAAAGAGCCAAACAGATCTATCAATCCGGATGAAGTTGTAGCGCTCGGTGCTGCAGTGCAAGGTGGAGTACTCCAAGGAGATGTGCGTGATGTGCTTCTTCTCGATGTGATACCACTATCTCTAGGGATAGAGACCATGGGTGGAGTCGCGACAAAGCTTGTAGAGCGCAACACAACTATCCCATCATCAAAGAGTCAGATCTTTTCTACCGCTGCCGACAACCAAACTTCTGTGGAAATTCATATCACTCAAGGTGAGCGTCCGATGGCAAGCGACAACAAAAGCCTTGGGCGATTTATCCTCGATGGTATCGCTCCAGCACCTCGTGGTATACCACAAGTAGAAGTGACATTTGATGTTGATGCCAACGGTATTCTCTCCGTAAAAGCAAAAGATAAAGCAACAGGCAAAGAGCAATCTATCCGCATCGAAGCCTCTTCTGGTCTTTCAGCAGACGATATCGAAAAAATGAAAAAGGATGCAGAACTTCACGCTGATGAAGATGCCAAGAAAAAAGAACTCGCTGATATCAAAAACACAGCCGACCTTACTATCTTTACAGCCGAGAAATCTCTCGTTGATCACAAAGATAAAATAACAGAAGATATAAAGACTAGTGTTGAAGCCAAGATTGCTTCTCTCAAAACAGCAAAAGAAGGCTCTGACAAAGCAGATATCGAAGCAAAAATACACGAACTCTCTACTGAAATGCAAAAGATAGGAGAAGTAGTTGCTTCGGCAAGCTCAGCACAAGAAAAAAATGAATCCTCAGAAGGATCAGTGAAAGACGCGGAAGGGGAAGAAAAGACGGAGTAAACAACTTGACAAAAACATGGTAATCTGCTATCCTTAATACAGAATTTAATCGGGTTAACAAGAGCGGTTACCAGTTTCAAAAAACTTGGTAGCCGCTTCTTCATTTCTAGCTTATATCTGATTTTGTGTTAAAATAGACTACATGAATCACGTACGAAACCGCGGTCACGGTTACGTATAGTGGTGCAAAAATTATATTTCTAAATTAGACCTTTATTAACCCAAAAATAATTAAAACAGAGAGTAGACCGCGACCTGTTTCGTACGTGATGAACAAGAAGAGAAAAATCGCTGCAAAAAAGAAAAGAAAAGCTGACGGGAAAACAGTCAGTCTACGCCATCGTTAATATTGGCGAGATAACCAAGACTTAAAAAAGAAAGTCCCGCCAAAAACGGGACTTTCTTTAAATTAAAAACAATGTCAAAAGACTACTACAAAACATTAGGAATAGAAAAAAACGCTTCCAAAGAAGAAATCAAAAAAGCCTTTCACAAAATGGCGCACAAATATCATCCCGACAAAAAGGGTGGGGACGAAGCCAAGTTCAAGGAGGTCAATGAAGCCTACCAAGTGCTCTCTGATGATCAGAAGCGTTCAGCTTATGATCAGTTTGGCTCTGACGGCCCATCCTCCTTCGCCGGAGGCTTCGGAGGACAAGCAGGTGGTTTTGACGGCTTTGACTTTAGTGGCTTTTCACAAGGTCAAGGTGGCTTTGAGTTTGATATAGGAGATATGTTTGGCAGTATGTTTGGTGGCTGAACAGGGCGGAGAGAGAAGGAACGATATCGTCTGG
>DAORIU010000042.1:0-3887 GCA_035438645.1 Minisyncoccota bacterium | reverse complement strand
CCTTACAAAAGGCTGACAACCATAAACCAAAAGAAGTCTTTGTATTACTTAGTTCGCCGTGGTTCGTTTCTCAAACAAGAAATATCATCTACACCAAAACCAGCCCCTTTGTCTGTACACAAAAACTGATAGACTCTTTGATCCAAAAAGAAATAGACTTTGTTGTTGAGCATGATATGGAGAGATTTGGCTCTATGGGAACTGACGGCAAAATAATAGAAAAACAAATATCAAAAATAACCCTAAACGGCTACACTACCAACAACCCATTTAATAAAAAAACAACTAGTTTAGAAATTTCTATTTTGGTTACTGTTTCGCCAAACAAAATAATCAAAGAGTTTGTTTCAAAAATACAAAAAGCCTATGGCAACCCTAAAATAACATTTGCAACCAGCCCATATGCTACATTTATAGCAACTAGAGATTTCCACGATGCACCAGAAGAACTTTTGATAATAGACGCTGGCGAGGAAACTACTGATATAGCATTTGTAAAAAATCATATTTTCCTTTATCAACAGTCTTTCCCAACTGGATTTTATGAACTTTATAGGAAAATATCAGCCTCAAATCATGGGACATTACTTGAAACTAGGGCATTGGTAGAGACATTTAGGCTGGGTAAGCTTTCTGCGCAAATAACTAGCAACTTACAAAAAATCACTGAGGATTTTGGAGAAGCCTGGGGCAATAAACTCAAAGAAAGTCTACAGATATCTCAAAACTTTAAAATACCAGAAAATATTTATATTATTTCTATTTCACCGTTTACTTCTTTTTTCTTATCTTATGTAAAAAATAGTGATTTTATAAAAAACTTTATCTCCGGTACAAAACCAAATACAGCAGAAATAGAGTCAGCACTGTTTACTAGTCATATAAGCTCTATAGATCCAGAAAATATTGATAATACGCTAACAGTTGGGGCATTATTTGCTTCTAGAGTGCTATAGTACAATTGTATTATGAAACTTTATGATGTTATCAGAAAAGAAAAGCTACCGGAGAAGGCTCAGGAAGAGCCCCGAGAAGATTTTGTATTTGAAAATAAGCCAAAGCCGGCATCTAGACGCAAAAAAATAATCTTCTTTGCTTTAGTTGGTGTGTTTGTTTGTATTATTTATATCTTGGGAGTAAAACTTGTTAGAGCAAAAGTCACTATATATGAGCGTAGTATTCCTTTCAATATAGAAAATACGACACTAGAACTTCCTCACGAAAAAAACAGTGACCCAAAGAGACTATCATTCCAAACAATGACTATTCAGAGCGAAATAAATAGAGAAATATTTGGCTCAGAACTCACTCAGGTAACAGGAAAAGCAAAAGGAAGCGTTATCTTTATCAATGAATACTCCAAATCTTCTATAACTCTAAAAAGTGGCACAAAGCTCATTGGCCAAAACGGCAAAACTTACCAAACAAATCAAAGCGTAGTGATCCCTGGGTATACGCTCGATGCTAAAAAGAAAAAAGTATCTGGGGCTTCTAGTTCTATAGTTATTACTGCTGTAGAAACCGGCCCAAACTCAAACTCAAAAGGAATGTCTTTGAGTATTTCAGGGTTTAGTGGCGCAAAAAAGGCTCAAGTTTATGCTAGAACCGCAGGGGAACTAACAGGGGGAGAATCAGGAATGCGACACACCATTTCAGAAGCTGAACGTGAAGGAGTTGTCGAATCTCTCAAAACCCAACTCTCTGAAAGACTTCGCCGAGAAACAAGAGCGCAAGTCCCTAGTGGATTTATTACTTATCCAGATCTACAGTTTATATCTATAGACCCAGACAGTCTGAGTCTATCAGGGGAAGGTGTGAAGTTTAGTGCCAAAATAAAAGGCACCATGGTTTCTTATCTAATCCCTCAAAGCTTGTTAGAGAATGCTATTGCCAAAGAAGTTCTTAGCAACTCTTCTTATAGAGAAGTAGCTATACCGAATATAAGCGACCTGGATGTTTCTCCCGAAAGCGCCATCCCAGCAAACTCTGGCACACCTCCAAACAGTATCTCTATAAAAATCTCTGGTAGTGGCAATATTATTACCAAAGCACCAAAAGAGCTTATAAAACAAGCGCTTATAGGAATTAGCCGAAATAAATTTGACTCTTTGATCGCAAATTTCCAAGAGATAGAATCAGCCGAATTTAAGCTCACTCCGTTTTGGTCTCCGTTTTTTCCAAACCAAGATAGACTTTTCAACATAGAAACCAAATAAAGTTTGACCTTTTTTTAGCTTTGTAGTATATTGTCTCTTGTAACTCATGACAGATCAGCCAAATGTTGTTAAGGGCACTATTTTAGAGGCTCTGCCAAATACTATGTTTCGAGTTGAACTCGATAATGGGGCTACCCAAGTGGCTTATTTAGCTGGGAAAATGAGATTAAATCGTATTAAAGTCTTAGTAGGAGATACCGTTGAGGTGCTTCAAGACCCATACGGTGGAAAAGGACGTATTGTCAGAAGAATATAAATAGTATATAATAGCCCTCTCTGACCGAGAAACCTTTCCTATTTTTATGAAAATAAGATCAACTGTAAAAAAAATGTGTTCTAAGTGTAAGATTGTTAAACGCAATCGCCATTTAGTTGTTATTTGCGAAAATCCAAAACACAAACAAAAACAATAATATTATGCGTATTTTAGGTATAAACATTCCAAATGAAAAGAGATTAGATATTGGGCTTACAAGTCTCTATGGCGTTGGCTCAGCTACAGCTCTCAAAGTTTTAAAACAAGTAAAGGTTGATCCTAGTACAAAAAGTAAAGACCTTTCTATAGACCAAGAAAACGCTATCCGAAAATTGATAGAAGAGATGACTATAGAAGGTAACCTCCGCCGAGAAATAGCTTCAAATGTAAAAAGACTAAAAGATATCAAAGCTTACAGAGGTATCCGACACATGAGAAAGCTTCCTGTAAAAGGGCAACGAACAAAAACAAACTCTAGAACTGTTCGTGGAAATGTAAGAAACACAATGGCCTCAGGTCGTCGTAAAGAAAGTAAAACATAAAAAATCATGGGAAAAAAACGAATTGCAACTCAAGAAGGACAACTGGTGGACGCTAAAGCGCGTTCTTCTACAGCGCGCGGAGCTAAGAAAAAGCTCGTTACTTGCATGCTTTCTATCGAATCAACTTTCAACAACACAAAAGCTGTCGTTTCTGACCTCAAAGGAAACGTTCTATTTTGGTCTTCTTCTGGCTCACTAGGATTTAAGGGTGCTAAAAAGGGTACACCTTTTGCTGCTTCAAAAGTAGGAGAAATCTTGGCTGAAAAAGCAGTAGCAGCTGGTATAAAAGAAGTTCACGCAGTTGTAACTGGAGTAGGTTCAGGTCGCGAACCACTTATCCGTGCCTTTGTAGCCCCTGGTATAGATCTTCTTTCTATAAAAGACCGAACACCAGTACCGCACAACGGTCCAAAACCTAAGAAACCTCGAAGAGTATAAACATATGAAAACAATCGCAAAATACAAAATGTGTCGTCGTTTAGGAGCAGGAGTGTTTGAAAAGTGTCAAACACAAAAATTCGCTGCTGTTGAACAAAAAACAGTTAGAGGTGGAGCAAATGCAAAGCGCCCAAAGGCCCTATCTGGCTTCGGTCTTCAACTTCTTGAAAAACAAAAAGTTAGATTTACTTATGGTATCAGCGAAAAGCAACTGCAAAACTACGTGAAGGCTGCTTCAAACGCAAAAGACATGTCAGTAACTGACAAACTAAATGAGCTCCTAGAAACTCGTCTCGACAACGTTATTTATCGTCTTGGCTTTGCGCCAACTCGTAGACAAGCTCGTCAAATGGCTTCTCACGGACACTTCACAGTAAATGGTAAAAAGTCAACTATTCCATCTCAACACCTCCACATTGGAGACATTGTGGCAGT
>DAORIU010000041.1:0-4023 GCA_035438645.1 Minisyncoccota bacterium | reverse complement strand
CCGATTCCAACAGTAGCTTCATACTCTTTGGTTTTGACGGCTCGGGAAAAACTGATGCATTACGTTTACCTGTGTATAACGCAGTGTGCAATCTTATTGGGACAACAAATGGCAACAGGTCCATGTGCATTAACATTCCTATTGTAAAATATCAGTTCTCTTCGCCTCCTAGTATGAGTGCTGATATGAAACTTTTTGTTAATTGTATAGTTGCGGGATTACGGGATGCAATGAAAGACTGTGCCGCTGTAGTAAAGAGCAATGCCCAGACCATCTACTTTGCTGTTCCTGAGAGTATGAAAGAAGCGCTTACGGTCGCTCTCGAAAAGATTGAATAGTTATTGCTTAGGTTTTTAAAATCCCCACAAGGGGATTTTTTGTTACATTATAGAGATGGAAAAGAAAACTGCTATCAAACCCGGGCTCTTTTTTGGTTCAATCACTGGGAGATATATACCAGCACTTTGGGGAGGAGGGATGTTATCATCCTCATCGGTCTTTTGCGGTGCCATTGGAGCAAGTCTTGGCGTCTATCTCGGGTACAAAATAGGGTGGTAGTTGACAGTAGTATATATAAGTATATACTTTGAATATTAACATCGCTGCCACTGCTGAAAAGCAAGGGCAGTTTTGCGTTTATAGAGTATAATTTATTACATGAACCTAGAAAGAGTATTAATTCTTATAGATGGTGGTAATATCTATAGTGCATTATATAAAGAAAAAGAAGATAGTTTGGGAAATAAAATTGCGCCCCTTTTACCAAAAGGGTTTAAGTTTGATTATAAAAAATTCTGTGAGTACTTAGCTAATGGTAGAGAAATAATTGCTATAAGATATTACATAGGAATAGTTAGAAATACAGATGGAACTTCCAAGTCTGAACTTATGGTTTTAGGTCAGCAAAAGTTTCTAGCAAAGCTAGAAAATGCTGGGATTAAAATCGAACGCGGAAGAGTTGTATATGACCACGGAAAGACAAGAGAAAAAGGAGTAGACGTAAAGATTGCGATAGATATAGTTATTGAGGGTTATGAGAATACTTACGACTCAGTAATTATTATAAGTTCTGACTCAGATTTGATTCCAGCTGTTAAGTATATAGTTACCAAAAAGAAAAAGGTTGAATATATAGGGTTTCAAAACCATTACTCAACTGCATTAATAAACGAGTGCTCAACTCAAAGAGTGCTTGCCGGTCAGGACTTACAACAGTTTGAGCTATCTGAAGAGGAAGCTGTAGATAGCGCTGAGTAGTCCGCTTGCACAAAATAAATACTCGTGTATAATCGTGGGACCAATTAAATTAGTCTTTAAATGGTCCAATACCCACCCTTTGAGGTCGGCATGAACATTATGAAATACATTTTAGGAAGAAAATTAAAAATGACTCAACTCTTTGACGAAAAAGGGGTTGTTACTCCTGTGACAGCTATTGTGGCTATGCCAAACACTGTTGCTCGCTTAAAGACCGTAGAGAGCGATGGGTACAACGCTGTTGTTTTGGCTTCTGAAGACCAAAAGGTTTCTCGTGTATCAAAAGCAGAGCTTGGTTCTCTAGGAGGTAAGGCTTACAAAATAGTAGCCGAAGCTAGATCTGTAGAGCCTCTAACTGCTGAAGTAGGGCAAGAAGTAACTGTAACTTCTTTTGCAAAAGGTGATGAGGTAACTGTAACAGGAACTTCAAAGGCAAAAGGTTTCCAAGGTGTTGTTAAAAGATACAACTTCAAGGGAGGTCCACGATCTCACGGTCAAAAGCACTCTGAAAGAGAGCGAGGTTCTTCAGGTGGAGGACCAGGGCGTGCTGGAGGACGTGTTGTTATGGGTATGAGAATGCCAGGACGAACTGGCGGAGACACTGTAACTGTAAAAGGCCTAAAGGTCGTAGCAGTTGATGCAAATACAAACACTATTTACATCAGTGGCGCAGTTCCAGGTCGCAAAGATTCTGTTGTAAAAATAATTGCTCAATAACGAATAATTTTAAATATATGGAAACAATAATTTACAACCAAAAAGGAACACAAGCAGACAAGATGACTCTTCCAAAGAGTGTCTTTGGAGTGAAGTGGAATGCTGACCTTGTTCACCAAGTAGCGCTCGCTATGCAAGCTAACAAGAGAAGTGGTACTGCTCACACAAAAGACCGTTCTGAAGTTTCAGGAGGAGGTAAGAAGCCTTGGAAACAAAAAGGAACAGGACGCGCTCGACACGGATCTTCTCGCAGCCCTATCTGGGTAGGTGGAGGAGTAACATTTGGTCCTCGTACAGAGAAAGATTACTCACAAAAGATCAACAAAAAAATGAGAACAAAAGCTCTCTTTACTGTTTTGTCAAAGAAGCTATCAGATGGTAAGGTGCTTTTCCTAGACACTATCTCTCTTCCTAAAATGCAGACAAAAGGAGCGGTGGAAGTAGTGAGCGCTCTATCAAAGATAGAAAACTTCTCAAAGATCTCTTCAAAGAAAAAAACAAACGCTCTTATCGCTCTAACTAGTGCTGACAAGGTTGTAGAGAAGAGTTTTGCAAACCTTCCAGGATTTACCGTTGGTCTTACAAAAGATATGAATGCGCTTGATGCTATGAGTTTTAACCACATTATCTTTGTAAACCCAAAAGAGGTCGTAAGCACTTTGGAAGCTAAAACAAAATAATTTTTAAATATATGGCTACAAAAAAGACTACAAAAGAAGAAGTGAAAGTTGAGGCTAAGAAAAATCTTATCCTAAAAAATCCTCGCATCACAGAAAAGGCAGCAAAAGCGCAAGTTCACAATGCTTATCTTTTTGATGTTTCAGTAAATGCTACAAAAAGTGAGGTAGCAAAAGCTTTTGTAGCGCAGTACAAACACAAGCCAACAAAGGTAAACCTAGTAATCTTGAAACCAAAGAGCCATTTCCGAAAAGGTATTCTTTCTTTTGGACCAAAGATCAAAAAGGCTTATGTATATCTTCCAAAAGGTAAGACTATCGAAGTCATGTAATATAAAGAGTTAAAGCTATGAATCACGTACAAAATTTACCAAATAAAATTAGTCCTAAATATGGACAAATTGTTTCAAAAATGTATTATAAGACAGCATCTAAATGCTTTTAATTTAGTCCGTGATGAAAAAATACAACCCTACAACTCCATCAAAAAGAAATGAAATCAGTATCGAATACCGAAAGGTTTTGACTGCAAAAAAGCCCCTTAAGTCTCTAACAAAAGGAGGAAAAAGAAACGTTGGTCGCAACAATCAAGGCCGTATCACAACAGCTCACAAAGGAGGTGGACACAAAAGAGCACTTCGAGATGTTGATTTTCTATACAACAAATTTGATATCCCAGCCAAGATTGCTTCTGTAGAGTATGATCCAAACCGCACAGCTTTTGTTGGTATCGCAGTTTATGCTGATGGAGAAAAGCGTTATGTAGTTTTGCCAAAGGGTGTAACAGTAGGGCACAGCTTTGTAGTTTCTGAAAAAGCTCCTATCGAAGTAGGAAACAGAGTAGCTCTAAAGAATATCCCAGTTGGTACTTTTGTTTACAACGTAGAGCTCAAACCTCGTGGTGGCTCAAAGCTTGTAAGAAGTGCTGGTGCTTTTGCACAAGTCGCAGCTCAAGATGGAGGTTATACCAACCTTAAAATGCCTTCTGGCGAAGTACGTAAGGTACTAGATGAAGCTTATGCTTGTATCGGAGAAGTTTCTAACGATGAGAACAAACTACGCAATCTAGGTAAGGCTGGACGATCACGATGGATGGGTATTCGACCTACAGTTCGTGGTACAGCTATGAACCCAGTAGATCACCCACACGGTGGAGGTGAAGGTGTACAAGGTGTAGGTCTCCGAAGAGGTCCAAAAACTCGTCACGGTAAGCAAGCTTACGGAGTACGCACAAGAACTCCAAAGAAGTACTCAAACGATCTTATCGTTTCTCGAAGAAAAGGAAAGAGATAGACAAAAAACCACTCCGAAAGGGGTGGTTTTACATTTCTGTTTAAAAGAATTATTATATTTAAAATTATAATAATGAAAA
>DAORIU010000040.1:0-4080 GCA_035438645.1 Minisyncoccota bacterium | reverse complement strand
AATAATATAAACCCTACAGGTCTAGTCGGGCCACTAACTAGAGCCTTTATCAAGAGCTCGTCTTGTGTAACTATTGCCACCCCTACACCAAGTCCTACCCCTGTAGAACCAACTACGCCAGCAACAGAAACACCAACACCTCCTGTTGTTAATGATGAAATAATCTCTTCAGGTAATGCGTCTTCTTTAAAAGTTAGAACAGATGGTGCTACTGTTATTGGTAACACATCTTCAACGCTCAGAGGACAAGTTACAGCAGGGGCAAGGTCTGGCACTGTCGGGTTTTTCGAAGTGACTATAAATCCATCAGTTTACAAAGCATCAGAGGCTATTATCAGTACCAAGGTTAGCCAAAGAAGTAATGATAAATTTGAAGTTTCTTTATCTGGACTAAAACCAGAAACAAGTTATTATTTTAGAGCCTGCGCTGAAAATACTTCTCTAGGCCAAAAGTCTTGCGGTGGAACATCAGCATTTACAACTACAAAGTAGTAATTTAAAATAAAAAAGTTATGAACAAAGAAAGAAATAAAATAATTTTTACCTTAGGAGTTATAGCCTTACTCATAGGAGCTTTTATATTTTTTAAGCAAAGACAATCTACTGAGCCCCAAGCTGTAGAAAACCAAGAAGGGGTCATAAAAGAAAATCCCGAAGTATCAAATCAGGAGCCAAAAACTGAAACAAAAGACCAAGCAAGTTTTGCTTCGTTCAATAAAAAAATGAAAGAAGCTAGTGCTCTATTTCTCAAAAAAGATTATCAAGGAGCAATCGATCTATACAACCAAGCTCTCTCCATAGAAAAAAGTGAATACGCCTATGCTGGCCTTTATTCTGCTGAGCTAGCAATAAAAGATTATATAAGCGCTGAAAAAGCGATACTCTCTGCTATAGAACAAAATTCTGCTAGCTCTGATTATTGGAGTTGGTATTTGGTACTACTAGAGGACGCCATGGGCGCTCCAAGAGAAAAACTAGAGCAGATCTATAACAAAGCATTAAACAGTGTCCTCGATAATAAGAAGATAAATATTGTAACGCAGTACGCTAGAGTTTTGGAAAATATTGGAGATTATAGTGGGGCAATAACACAGTGGGAAAAAGCTATAACACTAAACCCTAGTATGAAAGATATTTATCAAAAAGAAATAGATACACTGAAAGCTAAGATTTAAGATGAATGATTTTTTAAAAAACAACAAAAAGTCTTTACTCATAGTTATATTTGTAGTACTTTTTTTGTATTTTGTTTTGTCTTCAAACAACTTTTTTAAGTTTTCAAAAAACTTTCCTATGGTAGGAACACCAGCTTCGGATATAGATGACTCGCTTAAAGAATCGGAGTTTTATAACAGTGAAAAGATAGGTATGTCTTTTTCTGCCAATAATAATCTGGGTGATGACGCGCTTAGCTATGGAGATTTCATAAAAACTTTTGGTGAAAAGAGGATTCAGTTTGATGGGGATTGTCGAGCTACTCCACTTAGTTCGTCTTTTATGGTGGGGGATAAGCTGATACTGGATAATAGGTCTGACAAGGTCCAGGCAGTAAAATTTGTTGACGATTTGTATGCTTTGCCACCATACCACGTCAGAATATTTGAGCTTAAGCGCCAAGGAATATTTTATATAGACTGTGGAAGCTCAAAAAATGTATCTGAAATCATAGTCCATTAAGACTCTTGCGGATAGTCTCTTCTATGGTACAGTTATAGTATATGAAAAACATGTCAAAAAACGTAAAGTTGTTAATAGGTGCGATTGTTATTTTGGTTGCTATATTTTTGCTTGTTAAAAAGCCTTCTAAGCCCGAACCTGTAGTTACCGAAGAAAACAAAGAAGTTGTTTCAGAAACAAAATCAGAAAATCAAACCCCTTCTAAAACCACCACAAATACAAATACTAACAAAGAAAGACTATCTTATAGTGAGGCTTTGTTAAAATACAAAAACTCTCGAATACAGTTTGACCAGGCTTGTCAGGCTATCCCGGCAAATCAAACATTTAAAGTCGGAACAAAGGTTATGTTTGACAACAGAAGTCCAAAGGCAACAACCATAGCTATAGATTCAAATGTGTACCTAGTTGAAGCTTATGGTTATGAGATAGTAACCATGAATAGAGAAGGCTCATTCACTGCAAACTGTAATAGCCAAAGAAATGTTCTAACACTTTTGATACAAAGATAAAAAAACAAAAAATCCACAGATTCTGTGGATTTTTTGTTTGCGATAAAACCTTTAGTTTGAGAAAATATAATAGAAAATAGTATTTTTGTACATTAAAAACATTTAAAATGAAAAAGCTAATCTTACTTTTGGTTTTTGTCTCTTGTTTTTTAAAGCTCAAATCTCAGTCATGGAACCCTCTTCCGGGAGGGTCTTTAGATGGCGAACCTTTAACAATGATTTCTTTTGGTGGCTACCGCTGGATTTCTGGGCTCTTTTATCACGCAGGGGCAATCCCTGCTCAGTTTACCGTAAGACATGACGGAACAAGTTGGATTTCTACTCCGGCTACACCTAACCCAATCAGAAATTTCTGTGTTTGGAACGATACTCTTTATGGGGCAGGCTCCTTTTCTGTTGGCTCAAATACTTATGGAGCTGTAAAGTGGAACGGATCTTCGTGGGAATACTTTGGAATAGTTCCTGACGGTTTTGGCTTCAAGACATTATATGTCTTTAATAACAAACTAACTTTCGGTGGTAGATGCTTTTCTGTTGATGGAATACCAATAAATCACTTAGCATCATGGGATGGTTCTGTATGGTCATCTTTTCCGTTTACTATAACTTGTTTCTGGTTAGTTTTACCTGATATTAAGGTCGTTAAAGAATTTAATGGATATTTATATGTAGGAGGAGGTTTAAGTGACATAAACGGACTGTCTTCTAATCTCATATTTAAAACAGATGGAACCTCTGTAGTGCAGATGGGCCTCGAGTCTAATTATCATGTCGCTGATATTATCAAGTATCGAGACTCTATTTTTGCTGTTGGAAACTTTCCATTTGGGCCATTTCCGCCAAATCAGGGTTCGCCTGGAATAGTAAAAACAAATGATGTAGTTTGGGAGCAAGTGGAGCATGGTTTAAAAATGAGACCTAATACAGGAACAAAATACCTTACAGACTTGTATGTTGGTGGTATTTTCAATCCTACTTGTTACAACACGCCATGTAATCATGCGGATGTTGGGAACTTAGGAAAATGGGACGGTAGCTCCTGGAGCAATGAATCTGCCGGCCTGTTTAATCAAGGCTCAGAGATAATCAGCTTTCTTTATACTGACACTTTGACCGGCACGATCTATGCTCTTGGCGACTTCCATACCGCACGCGGGGATGTAGCAGACTTTATTGCCAAGAAGAGTATTTCTGTTGTTCCTGTAAAACTCTCTTTTTTCTCAGCAAGGCTAAATATCAATAAGCAGACTATTCTTAGTTGGCGAGACGAAACACCTGCAGATAATGTAAGGTTTGAGATACAGATGAGTAAAGACGGTAGAAATTTCCAAAAAGTCGGCGAAATGTTTGAAAGATCTGATCAAAAAGACTACTTGTTCTCTTACAATCCTGAGGATTTTTGTGGGCAGATGTTTTTTCGTTTAAAGTTTGAAGGGAAATATTCAGATACTCGCTCGGTATCAATACCTTGTGACGTCAATATCTTTTCTGATGGTAAGTATGCCAGCATACAAAATAAAAACCCAGGAACAATCACTCTTATCAATTCCTTAGGTCAGAAAATTATACAAAAGTCGATTAATGCAGGGTATACACAAATCCCGCTAACTTCTTTGCCCAAAGGATCTTGCATTGCTACTTTTGTTGATTTTAAGGGAAATATCTTTTCAAAAAAAATAGCTATACAATGATCTTAAAATCCCCTTCAAAAGGGGATTTTTGTTATACTTAAAAGTATGAAATATATAAGCAAAACACATCTGATAGTCTTGTTAATTTTGGTTCTAGTTGTAGGCTTTATGCTTTTGGCAGGGGAGCATTTTGCTCGATAACTTTAGCTTGACTATTGTCCCTATAGGCTATATTGTTCAAGTATCAAAACCAGAGAAAG
>DAORIU010000039.1:0-4282 GCA_035438645.1 Minisyncoccota bacterium | reverse complement strand
CCAAGATACTCAAGGATACAGGTTTGCGTGTTACCGCTATCAAAATAGACCCATACGTCAACATCGATGCCGGGACAATGAATCCAACAGAGCACGGTGAAGTCTTTGTTACAAAGGATGGAGACGAATGTGATCAAGACATGGGAAACTATGAGAGATTTTTAGATGTTGAACTCACTCGTATCAACTACATGACCACAGGAAGGGTTTATCAAAGCGTTATCGAAAACGAAAGAGCTCTCAAGTATAGAGGTGCTTGCGTACAAGTCGTCCCTCACATACCACTAGAGATAGTTTCGCGTATTGAGCGAGCTCAAAAAAACGCCAAAGCAGAAGTCGTCGTTATCGAAATAGGCGGAACAGTAGGCGAGTATGAAAATATTCTTTTCCTAGAAGCAGCGCGTATGCTCAAACTCCGAGATCCGGATAGTGTGAGATTTGTTATGGTTTCTTATTTACCTACCCCTAGTTCGATAGGCGAAATGAAAACCAAGCCAACACAACACTCAGTGCGTACACTGAACTCCTCTGGTATTCAGCCTGATATCATCATCGCAAGATCCAAAGAGCCTATCGATGATAAGAGAAAAGAAAAGATTTCATTTTTTTGTAATGTTCCTATGGAGCAAGTCATCTCCGCTCCTGATGTAAAGAGTATCTATGATATTCCGCTAAACTTCGAAAAAGAAGGCATCGTAAAAACCTTATCAAAGCTTTTGCATTTGAAGATATCAAACAAAGTCTCTGACAGCTCAAAGGCTTGGAAAAAGATGGCCTCCATCGCTCACAATGCTAAAGATGAAGTTCGCATCGCACTTGTCGGCAAGTATTTTGATACTGGTGCATTTACTCTCACCGACTCATATATTTCTGTTATAGAAGCTATCAAGTATTCTTGTTACGCTCAAAACAAAAAGCCAATCATCGAATGGGTCAATGCACTTGAGTTTGAAAAAAGTCCAGCTTCAGTCAAAAAGCTTTCTTCTTATGATGGAGTACTTGTTCCGGGGGGCTTTGGTGCTCGCGGTATTGAAGGCAAGATCTTGGCTATCAAATACGCTCGTGAACACAAGATCCCTTATCTCGGACTATGCTATGGTATGCAACTGGCTGTCATCGAATACGCACGTCACGTCGCTGGTATCAAAGGAGCTACATCTCGGGAACTCGAACCCAAAAGCAACGCCTGTGTGATAGATGTCATGGACTCCCAAAAAGAAAAACTCAAAAAAGAAGAGTATGGTGGCTCTATGCGACTAGGCTCATATGAGTGTTTCCTCAAAAATGGCTCCATAGCCAAAAGCCTCTATAAGGCCGACAAAATCCTTGAGCGACACAGACACCGCTACGAGGTGAACCCCTTGTTTATCGAGCGTTTAGAGGCCAAGGGGCTCGTTTTTTCGGGTGTTTCGCCAGATGGTACTCTCATGGAGATCACTGAGCTCTCACCCAAAGAACACCCATTTTTTGTCGGTTGTCAGTTTCATCCAGAGTTCCAAGCTCGGCCTTTGTCTCCGCATCCACTTTTCACTGGTTTTATAAAAGCTTCTATAAAAAATAAGGTTACAAGAAAGTAGCATTTATATATTTGACTTTTTTATACTTGTGCATTAGTATCCCATACGAAAATATATTTTTTAATTAAACCGTTCTTAACATGAGAAAGATTGTTCTGTTCTTGTCCCTGTCTATGTTGCTGTTTATGTCCAAAGCTGTTTTCAGCCAGACGGAAAGTTTCCTGAAGATGACCGAAACTGTTAGTCCTAAAAAGCTGACAGAAAAAGAAACGCAAATGATGATCCAGGAAAGCTACCGCCTGTATGAAAAAATTCACACTGAAATGAAGGATGCCGGTATGCCCAAAACTGAGCAGGGCTACAAAGATGCACTGAAGAACCCGAAGATTAAAGCAATGCTGGAAGAATTGACAGCGCTGGATTTAAAAGTCTCCCAGCAAAAGCCAAGTGTGGAGCTGATCAATTCTGCTTTTTCTGCGATATCTAATCCTGCTTGTATGGGTTGTATTGCGGGGTGCTGGTCTGCATATTATGCATGCCTTGAAAACGCCGGGGGCTCATCAATCATCTATTGTGCCTTTCAAAGAGATGGATGCCTTTTTTGGTGCCCGTGCTCAAATAATTTAACTTTGTACATTCAATCAACCATACCCGCCTTTCGGCGGGTTTTTTTGTAAAAGCTAGGGTAAAATATAAAAATGATAAAAAAGGAAATAAAAAAAGCTAAAGTTCACAGACTACGTTTTGCAGCCAAAAACAAACAAACTTGGGATTTTATAGTTTCTGGAAAAAAGAAAATAGAGACTCGTGCTGGTACAGTAAAATACCAAAGGGTTAAAAAAGGAGATACACTTATGCTTTGTTGTGGCAAAAATCATTTGGAGAAGAAAGTAAAAAATGTAAAACATTTTAAGTCTATTTCTTCTCTTATCAAAGTCTATAAACCTGCAATCATAAATCCTGGAACAACGACTTTAAAAGAAATGGAAGCTATGTACTACAGCTATCCTGGTTATAAAGAAAAAATAAAAGAGTTTGGGATACTGGCTTTTGAGCTTGAATAAAGAGCCTATTTTCGCTATAGTGAGCAGGTATATTGCCTGATCGTCCCTGTCTGCGCAGGTAGGTCTAATGGTGATTAATTTGCCTGATCGTCTAATGGTAGGACTACGGTTTCTGGTACCGTCTATTGGGGTTCGAGTCCCTGTCAGGCAGCAAAATGAAGAGAAACGATTTAATTAATAATATTGAGGGATCAAGATTAAAAAAACAGTTCTTAGAAGCTTTTTTACTTCAAAGTGCTTTTATTGAAGGTTTACTAAAAAAGTTAGTTGAAAATAATTTTTTTTCTAATGTAACTCTACCTGTTTTGATGCAACAATTAAAAGACGAAACAAAAACATTAGAAAATAAATATATCGAAAAAATAAAAGAAAAACTACTTAGACAAAGCCTCTATGAAATTATTGAACACCTAGAGACATCAGGTGTTATTGGTAAAGACTTAAAAAAGAAACTTCATGAGTATAGAGAGTCAAGAAACGCTGTTCTGCATGATTTAGTTGGTAAAATGTCAGGTCAGGAGTTTGAGATAGAAATTGAATCTTTGGTTAGTAAAGGGCAAGAAATATTACAAAATGAATCAATGGTTATAGCATCAAACTCTGTGCAATCAAGTGAAGAATTTTTAGATATTCTTAATTCAAAAGACCCAAATAAAATGGATGAATATATAAATGATTTGTTGAAAAAATAATCTATGCAAAACATCACTCAAATTTATTCCAAATACAAAATCATGCCGACGTTGCAGCAGCATCAGTTGCGAGTGGCGATATTAAAATAATCCATGACTAAAGAAAAATTTTTAGAAAAAATAAAAAAGGTTGCATCTTCTGATACGTCTTTTGATTCTAATGGCTGGAACAAAGAAAATCCTATTTGGGGACATTGCGCAGTAGTGTCTTTGTTGGCACAAGAATTATTTGGCGGAGAGCTGGTAAAAGGAGATTTGGATGAATATCCTAAATATAGTCATTTGAAGTCTCATATTTGGAATAGAATCGATGGTGTTGATATGGATTTTACAACAGAACAATACGACGATATTTCTTTTAAAGATCTAAAAGATAGGGTAGTATCTAGAGAATCAGTGCTAAATTATCCAGGAACACAAGAGAGGTTCAATTTGCTTAAAGAAAGATTTGAGAAATAATTTATGAAAATTTTTGAAGAATTAAAAAAGTCTGTGGTTCCATCACAGACTTTAAATTTTTTTCACACTTTTTACATTTTTACAAAAGAGCCGGGGCACAGCATAACCCAAACATATACATGCCCATTTAGAGAAGAGCACCACACTCTTGATTTCTTGAGAAGCCTGCAAATCTCAGCAGTTCTTTCATCGAGGTTTACTCTTCGCTCCTCATAATCATTCGCGAGTATTTGGATGGCGATTTCGGGTGCGTTCACGGCTAAACCAGAGCTGGCTACTCTCACCTCAGTATCTATTTCGCTTAATGAAGCATGTGGATGATCAGGGATACTAAGGGTTTGAGCAATAATACTTGGAAGTATTTCGGCTATACGGAATGAAAGGTCTTTCAACCAAGCGTAAGGACGATGAGTAATGATTACTAATGGCATAATTTTAATTTGATCGCATTATGTAGTATTTGTATATTAATGTCAAATTAGATTATAATTTAAACTAAGAATTGTCCTTGCTTTAAATCACTTAAACGTAAAATACTAGATTGTGTTAC
>DAORIU010000038.1:0-4286 GCA_035438645.1 Minisyncoccota bacterium | reverse complement strand
ACAAAAAATATCATTATAGAAATAGGAAACTTTGATCCAGTATCAGTCCGCAAAACTTCTCGCAAACTAGCTCTCATCACTGATGCTTCAAAGAGATTTGAGAATGAAATCACTCCCGAGATGATTGATTTTGCTAGTTTGCACATTGTTTCTGTTATCAAGCAAATTGCTGGTGGAGAAGTAGTAGGGCTGTATGACTATTATCCAAAGCCAGTAGAGACACGAACCCTAACATTTAAACTAGAAGACATCACAAAAGTTTTGGGTAGTACTATCAAGGAAGAAGATATAGATCTTTGGGTTAGTCGTTACAATGTAGTTTCAAAAAAGGAAGATAGTTCTTGGAATATCGAAATACCAAAAGAGCGCCTCGACATAACAGGTGCTCATGATATCGCAGAAGAAATAGGTCGCATGGTGGGCTATGACAAAATACCAGTTTCTCCAGTACCATTTTCTTTGGAAACAAAAAAGGACTCAGCTTATCACAAAGTTAGAGCAGTAAAGTATTGGCTGGCTCAAAATGGTTTTCGTGAAGTAATGAACTACACCTTTACCAAAAAAGGAGAAGCCTATGTTGCTTATGGTGCCAAAGACAAGAGCGCTTTGCGAAGCAATCTCTCCGATGGGCTCAAAGAAAGTTATGAGAAAAATCGTCTCAACGCTCCGCTTATAGGAGTGGAGAGTGTCAGAATATTTGAGGTGGGGACTGTTTTTTCTAAAGACGGTGAACAAATTAATGTTGCAACATGTGACAAGGGAACATTTGAAGAACTTACCCTTGAGCAGTTTATAGAGAAATATAAAATCGACACTTCTACAAATTCTAGTAACTACTTACTACTACCTACCGCCTCTTTCAAAATGTGGTCACTGTATCCATTTGTTACCAGAGACATTGCTGTTTGGTGTGACAGTGTTGAAGAGCAAAATAAACTCGAAGAAATTGTTAGTGAATTTGCCAAGAGCTACTGTGTGCGAGAGCCAGTGCTTTTTGATCGATTTGAAAAACCTGCCCGCCCTCACGAAGGTTCGGGAGCAGGCGGGGCTGGAAAAACCTCAGTAGCATACAGACTCGTATTTCAGTCATACGAAAAGACTCTTACAGAAGAAGAGGTAGAAGGTTGGTTTGCTAAGCTTGTTAAGGAAATAAAATCAGAAAAAGGTTTTGAGATAAGGTAATTTGCGAATATTTATATTTGCACGCTATAATCACATTTATGAAATACGTATCAATAGCAATTGTAATTATATTTATAGGTTTAGTTATTGGTTTTTGGATCAAAAAGGCGCCAAAAGAAGAACCGGTAGTTCCTGCTCAGGAAGAACAAAAATTAGAAGAGCAAGCACAAAAACCACAAAAACCAGAAGAACCAAAAAAAGAAGAAAATATTAACAAAATAAAAACAATACAAGGTATGAAAATAGAAACAACAAAAGAAGGAACAGGTGCGGAAATAACAAACGGCAAAACAGCAGTTGTACACTACACAGGTAAACTAACAGATGGAAAAGTTTTTGATAGTAGTGTCACTCGTGGTACTCCATTTGAATTTCCTCTTGGGGCTGGCATGGTTATCAAGGGTTGGGAGCTTGGGGTTCTTGGAATGAAAGTAGGAGAGAAAAGAATCCTTACTATCCCAGCTGATCTTGGCTATGGCGAGCGTGGAGCAGGTGGAGTGATCCCGCCAAATGCAACTCTTATCTTTGAGGTAGAGCTTTTGGCTATAAAATAGTTTTGAAAATAGTTTTGTAAATAAAATTTAAAAATCAGAAAAGCCAGTTTTACCTTCGGCAAAACTGGCTTTTTGTGTTATAAATAGATAACTATGAAAGAAAAGATTAAAAATACATTCAAAAATATATGGCTTAAATGGAAAGGATGGTCGCTACGCAGAAAGATATTTACGATTGTCGTTTTAGCCATAATTTTGCTCATTGTTCTAAAAGGTAAGGGCTCAGATGGCTCTGTGGCCGAAACAGTCAAAAGACAAACTCTAACTAGAACAGTGGTGGCAAGTGGAAAGGTTGTGAGCTCCACCGATCTATCACTTGGATTTGAGGTTGCTGATACTGTGCGTTCAGTAGAGGTTCAAGTAGGAGACAAAGTTAAAAAAGGGAAAATCATCGCTACTTTAAACAGCGGTGAAGAGCGTGCTGCTCTAAATAGTGCTCGAGGAGCTCTTCTTTCTGCGGAAGCAAAATACAAAAAAGTTTTGGAAGGTTCAAGTAATGAAGAGATAGCTCTGGCACAAGTAAATCTTGATAATGCAAAAAAAGACCTCGAGTCTACAAAGAAAACACAAGACACTTTGGTAAAGAGTGCTTATCGCAAACTTCTCTCTGATGGAGTAACTGCAACACCTACCAGTTCTTCTTATACATCCAACACTCCAACTATTTCTGGAACTTATACAGGGCTAGAGGGGACTTATACCGTCAACCTTTCCTCTGGTGGAGGAGAATACTTAAACTTCACTGGTGTAGAAAGCGGTGCTGCTAAGTTTAGTACTACTTCAGCTCAACCATTAGGAACCAAGGGTTTGTTTATTGTTTTTCCATCAGGTACAACATCAAGCCAAATTGGTTCTTGGGAAATCAAGTTACCAAATACTTCTAGTGCAAACTATGTAGCAAATCTAAATGCTTACAACCAAGCTCTCGATACAAAAGACAGTGCCATATCAAGCGCTGAAAGTCTGGTAGCGCAAAGAGAAGCAGAGCTTAATCTCAAGCGTGCTACTGCTCGCCAACCAGATATAGATAGCGCCCTAGCTGATGTCATAACAGCACAGGCTAGTGTTGATAGCGCTAATGCAAGACTAGAGAAAAAAATTCTTCGCGCTCCAGCTGATGGAACAATAACAAAGGTAGATATAAAGATAGGTGAAGTCAGCACCCCACAAAAAGAAGTGATTGTTTTGGAAGATGTCGACAATCTATATCTAGAAGCAAATGTTGGCGAAGGAAGTGTTACTACTATTGCACTCGGTCAAAGTGTTGATGTTTCTTATGATGCTCTACCAAACCAAAGTTTTTCAGCAAGTATTTCTTCTATTGACCCATCAGCAACAGTTGATGGCACAGTTATAAACTACAAAATCAAAGCGCTGATTTCAGATATTGCCAACATTCGTCCAGGGATGACAGCTAACATGTCTATTGTTACCGCTGAGATTCCAGATGTCTTGGTCCTACCAAAAAGATCAGTTTCAGATAGTCCAGAAGGACAATTTGTAAATTTAATAATTAGAGAAAAAAGAGGTAAATACAAAACACAAAAGACTATAGTCACCACAGGAACAAGAGGTGATGGAGATATTATAGAAATAAAGAGCGGGCTTAAAGAAGGAGACAAAGTACTCTGGATTCCTGAAACAAAATAACTATGCCAAAGAAGCAAGGAATTTTTGAAAAGTTAAAGATAGATTTGCGAGTTGGATTTTTCTTGGCAAAAAGAGAGCTTCAAAGAGCAAACAAATGGACAACAACTCTTATTGTTTTTGTTATGCTTTTAACATTTTTAAACCTTGTTGTGGTTAGTGGTATTTTGGTTGGGCTTATACAAGGTTCACTAGATCAAAACAAAAAGTTTAGCTCAGGAGATGTTATTATTTCTTCATTTTTAAATCGTGACAAAATCGATAATAGTCAGGAAGTTATAAAAATAGTCGAAAACCTTCCAGGGCTTAGAGCTTATAGCGCTAGGTATACTGCCGGGGGTAGTTTGCAGGCTGGTTATCGTGACGTCCTTCTCAAGGATGAAAAACCAAACTCTGTAGCAGGGCAAGTCTCTGGTATTGATCCACAAAAAGAGAACGGGGTGACAAATCTCGCAAGTTTGATAGTTGAAGGATCTTTTCTAGAATCAACAGATACTGAGAGTATAGTTGTTGGGAGCTTTTGGTTTCGAAAATATAATAAAAACGAATTTCCAGGACTCACTACTTTTAATGAAGATGTAAAAATAGGCTCAAGGCTACTTCTGACTATAAACGGTGCTAGCAAAGAATACACTCTAAAGGGAATATTGAAATCAAAAGTAAATGAAGTTGATGGAGGAATGTTTATCCTTGATAGTGAGTTTAGAAAGCTCGCAGGCCGTAGTGACTACAATCTCAATCAGATAGCTATATCTCTCGTCCCTGGTACAGATCCGGTTGTCGCAAAGAAGGCACTTCTTGCTTCTGGGGTAGACAAAGATGGTCGTGTTCAAACCTCTGAAGAGGCTATACCGCAGTTCCTAGATCAAATCAAAACAACATTTAGCCTCTTGGGAAATGCTA
>DAORIU010000037.1:0-4338 GCA_035438645.1 Minisyncoccota bacterium | reverse complement strand
TCCATAAGTGTCAGTATAATAGCAAAAGGTTAGTTTAGAAAGCTAATTCTTTAGCTTTTCAATATCGTACATACTGTCACCATCATAAGCTTTAACTATTATTTTGTAAGCAAACAAGGAGGCAACGGAAGTAAATATCAAAAAGTAAATCAAGGTTTTTCTAAGTGTCATATACAAAATATTATACCTCTTTATAATAACGAGAGCAAAATTCTTTTTTAAATTCAAAGAAATTTCCGTCAAAAATGCTTTTTCTCATTTTTTCGACAAGTCTCAAAATAAAATGAATATTGTGTATCGAAGCCAAAGTCGCGGCAGTCATTTCATCTGCCCTGAATAAGTGAGCAAGATATGCTCGACTATGGTGAGTGCAAGTATAACAAGAACAGTCTTTCTCTATAGGAGCGAAGTCCTCTACAAACTTTGCATTACGAATATTTAACCTTCCATCGTGGGTATGCAGTGTGCCGTGTCGACCCATACGAGTTGGGGCTATACAATCAAAAAGATCGCACCCAGCCTCGACAGCATCAAAAAGATCTCTCGGCTCTCCTATTCCCAAAAGATGTCTCGGTTTTTCTTCTGGCAAGATTTTGTTGACCCAAGAAACTGCGGTAGCGATATCGTCTTTGGTAAAAGAGCCTCCTATACCATATCCATCAAATCCTAGCTCCCCCATGCTTTTAGCAGCTTGCTCACGAAGCTCTTGGTGTCTTCCTCCTTGAATAACCCCAAAAATAGCCTGCCTTTTTTCTGTGTCCAACTTTTCATGTGCTTCCAAACTTCTTTTGGCCCATTCGAAAGTTCTATCGAGAGATTTTTTTTGGTATTCATATGGGGCTGTCGGACTAGTACATTCATCAAAAGCAAATATCATATCAGCTCCTATTTTCCATTGTGCTTCCATAGAACTCTCTGGAGTAAATAGATACATAGAACCATCTATATGACTTTTGAAAGTCACGCCTTCATCAGTGACATTGGCGAGCTGTCCTGCGGTTGGAGAAATATCCTCAACAGGCGCGTCCGCTGAGGCAACCTTGGAAACAGCACTTCCAAATGCCGCCCCCAAAGAAAAAGCTTGAAAACCCCCACTATCAGTCATTGTCGGACCATGCCAATCCATAAA
This sequence comes from Minisyncoccota bacterium, assembly GCA_035438645.1. Taxonomy (GTDB): domain Bacteria; phylum Patescibacteriota; class Minisyncoccia; order Phycocordibacterales; family UBA9973; genus UBA4124. The sequence continues at coordinate 3,209 of DAORIU010000037.1, read as the reverse complement.
CTTTCCAAAGCCTCCTGCTTTTTCTACTACATCTGTGCCCGGCTGAAGATACAAATGATAAGTATTTGCCAAGACTACTTGTGCGCCTAGACTTCGCACTTGCTCAGCAGTTAGGGCTTTGACTGTGGCCTTGGTGCCGACAACTACAAAAGCCGGAGTTTCTATAACACCATTTTGGGTCTCAATAGTTCCAGCTCGAGCAAGTGTGCCTTCTAGTTTTTTTTCGATAGAGAATTTCATAATGATACTTTACTATAAATTTAATTTACAAACAAAAAAACACCTCCCAACAGAGATGTTTTACTTACTAAAAAGTTTTTCTACGAAGAAGTAATATTATTTTAGGACCATATCCTCCTGCTCCAATCAAACAAAGCTGTTTTTCTGGGTAATTATATCGAGCAATACCAAAAAACGTTTTTAATTTATTGTCCTGTATTTCATTACCCATACTTGATGGAAGTACAACTGAACTTTTCTTTACCACTCCTTCATTAAGCAACCTATTATCACAAACCAACCTCCATGCCTCTATTAATAAACTAGGGTGAGGATTTTCTAAAGCCTCAAAACCTCGATAGTTTAAATAGTCATGAAAAACTCTTAGGTTTCTTGGGTAAACCTCTTTATAAGATTTATCGCAATAAAAAATAAGCTCCTGTTCTAATAAATCTTTTGGCTCAGACAAAACTTTTTCTATTGCTGCAGGATTATTTCCTAAGCCATCAATAAAAGTTTTCTGGATGGTAAATCCAAGTTTCTCTATATCTTCTATTGAAGAAAAGCTTCTGGCTCTAACCTTAACGGGTAAACTAATTATCATTTAATATATTTTGTCTAATTCTGTCACAAAACAAAGAGTTGTCAAGAAAAGATTTTTACTTCACCACCACCCACTTAAGTGTCTGCAAATTCACTGGTGCCTTGGCTAGGAGTCTTTGGAATGGATCACGAGGGTCTGTGACTATCTTTTGGATAGAAGCGAGTGGATGAAGCGCGAGAGATTGGTCGGTGATGATATCGCCTTCGTTAAAAGCTATGTCTCTAGGCATACGAACTTCGTATTCGCCAGAGCCTCGACCAATGAGAGTGATGTTCAGCTCACTCCCTGTAACAGAGCCAACTGTTTCTCTGTTTGGAGAACTATATAAAAGTACTGTTGAAGAATTTTCTGAAACTTCAGAGATAGTCCCCAAAGCAATAGACCCAAAGGCATAAACATTTTGTCCTACAGAAATGCCAAATTTGCTTCCAATATCTATAACAAGTGTGTCGTAAATAGAGCGATTTGGAGGGACTATAACCCTAGCCAAAGTCCCTTTTATAAATCCTTCTCTACCGAGCTCCTTTTTTAAGCTCTCATTTTCTTTTTCTAAAGCAGAAAGAGATGTCAAGGAAGCATTTTGCGCATCTAGTGAACTCTGAAGTTCGGTAACCTTTTTTATCAAAGACTGCTTTGAAAGAAGTGTTAGTGAGGCTACATCACTATAAATAGGCGCACCCAAACCTCTGAACTTTTTAACCCAAGAAAATAAAAACCAAACAACAAAAAGTAGTATTATTACAAAAATAATTTTTCTCCAATTTATAGATCTGTTTTTACGAAACTGTGACATGGTCTTCTATAGAGAGCAACGCGCTTTTGTATTCTTCAAATGATTCTAAGATTATACCTGTTCCTCTAACAACTGCAGAGAGAGGGTCTTCGGCTATATATATAGGTAACTTGAGCTCTTGCGCCAAAAGATTTGGTAAGCCTTTTAGGAGCGCTCCGCCACCAGTTAGGATAACTCCGCTAGAGATAATATCCGCCACCATCTCCGGTGGAGCAGTTTCCAAAACCTCTCTAATGCCAGAGACAAGTAAAGACACTGGGTACTGCAAAGCCTCTCTAATATCTCCGTCTGTTACAACAAGAGCTCTCGGGAGCCCCGTTATCATATCCCGACCTCGAACTTCGATTTCTGCATATTCAGTTTCTATGGCAGAGCCTATAGATATCTTTACCTGCTCCGCTGTTTGCTCTCCTATCAAAAGTTTAAATTCATCTCGCAAGTATTCTATAACACGAGCATTGAAGTGGTCTCCTGCCACACGCAAGTTTAGCGAGCGAACTATACCGCCGAGAGAAATAAGAGCGATGTCAGTAGTTCCTCCCCCGATATCAACTATCAGTGAAGCGGTAGAAGAAAGAACTGGCAAACGCACTCCGATAGCTGCTGCCATAGCTTCTTCAACCAAAAACACTTCTCGCGCTCCGGCATTGATAGCCGCGTCATAAACAGCGCGCATTTCTACATTTGTTATACCGCTTGGCACTCCAACAACAACACGTGGACGAAAAAACTTTTTGTTCATCTTTTCTACCTTTCTTATAAAATAAGCCAGCATTTCTTCTGTCACCTCAAAATCAGAAACTACACCTTCAACAAGTGGTCTAACTATCGAAATATGAGCCGGAGTTTTGCCATCCATTTTTTTGGCTTCTCTTCCTATGGCAACTATTTGTCCGGTTTTTTGGTTGAGCGCTACTATAGAAGGTTCGTTGATGACAGTGCCATGCCCTTTCAAATAAACTAGCGTATTTGCAGTTCCAAGATCAATCCCTATATCATTTGAAAATTGACTATAAAGCTTTTTGAACATAAGAAATAACCTCAGATATAGGAATTATCTTGCTCTCGCTCTCTGTGCGACCTTTTATTTCAGCCCCACCTGCTTCTAAACTTCTCTTGGAAACAACAACACGCATTGGCATACCCAAAAGATCAGCATCAGCAAACTTTTCCCCCGCTGTCGCATTTGTTCGATCATCAAAAAGAGTTTCTACACCATTATTAGTTAATTCTTTATACAGATTTTCAGCTTCAGTCATGTCTTCACCGAGCCCAATCAAATGCACTGCAAATGGAGCTACCTCACGTGGCCATACTATACCTTTTTCGTCAGAAAATATTTCTGTTAAAACTCCTACTAAACGAGTTACTCCCACACCATAAGACCCGAGAAAGACAGGTTTTTTCTCTCCTTCAGAATTTGTAAAATAAAGACCCATTTTTTCAGATTTTTCAGTTCCAAAAGTAAAGATGTTCCCTACTTCAGCGGCTTTCTTTATTTCAAAATCTTCTTTTTGAGCACCTAGTTTAGTTAACGTCTCACCATTAAAGATTTCTTCATTAACCGCGTAGTTTTCTTTTTTGTGAACATAA
>DAORIU010000036.1:0-4550 GCA_035438645.1 Minisyncoccota bacterium | reverse complement strand
CTTATCGGTTTTATTTTCCAGGCTAAAAAATAGAGAACAAAAACACCAACGAGGGTAAACAAAATCATTAATAAATCATTTTTATTCGAAAGAGGTGAAAAAAAGTATCCATTGTCGCGCCCAAGGTTTTGAGCAAAATCTTGTTGCCCGACGACATACCCGACATGAGCGTATGCTTTGCTAGTAAAAAGTGACAATATTCCTAATATTATACTCATATGTTCTTAGTATATAACGATTTTTCGAGGATATGCTACAATCGCTTATATTTATGAAAAAAGGGGAGTCAAAAAATGAATCAAATGCGGGGCTTATAGTAGTCAAAGGTGCTCGCACTCATAACCTCAAAAATGTCTCTGTAGAAATGCCTAGAGGTAAGATGATTGCTATTACCGGTCTCTCTGGTAGTGGCAAAAGCTCTCTTGCTTTTGATACTATTTTTGCCGAAGGACAGCGTCGTTATGTCGAGAGTTTATCTAGTTATGCTCGCCAATTCCTAAATCAAATGCCCAAGCCTGATGTTGATGAGATCTCTGGACTCTCCCCAGCGATTTCCATCGATCAAAAGTCTCGCTCCAACAACCCTCGTTCAACAGTGGCGACTATCACCGAAATGTATGACTACATGCGCGTGCTTTATGCACGTGTCGGCAAGGCTTATTGTCCTGTTTGTGGCACCTTGATCCAAAAGCTCTCTCCAGAAGAAATAAACACTTTTATTTTAGGAAAGATAAAAGAATTCTCCCGTGCTACGCCAAAGGCTTCGCAGGGCACAGCTAAAAAAGGAAATAAATCTTTGATGGGTATTGAATGGAACGACACTCGTATTCAAATATATGCACCGATTGTTCGTGGAAGAAAAGGTGAGTATTATCAACTTCTTTATGACCTTATTGGCAAAGGTTTTAGCACTGTACGTATCGATGGGAAGATACATAAACTCCGAGAGCGTATAGAGCTCAAGAAAAATGATAAGCACACTATAGAAGTTTTGGTAGATGAGTTGGCAGTTCATGAATTTAAAGATAGTCCCAGAGATGCCGAGCTCCGACTTTTTGAAGCGACAGAACGAGCGCTCCTTGAAGCTGATGGTTTGGTCCAAGTGGTTTTTGGTGTGTCCGAAGACTTTGACATGGAGACACAAACTCTCCAAGAGTTTTTGATGTCCAGTAAGTTTTCTTGTCCAAATGATGGCTACTCTTTCCCAGAGATTGAGCCGAGACTTTTCTCTTTTAACTCCCCATATGGAGCTTGTCCAGAGTGTAATGGTATTGGAACAAAGTTCTTTGGTGGCACAGAGGCTTGTGAAGTTTGTGGAGGCAAGAGACTTCGCCCAGAAGCTTTGAATGTATTTTTAGAATCAGGCAAAAGCAAAACCAACATAGTTGATCTCACATCTTTTTCTGTTGAAGAAGCTTTTGAGTTTTTTGGCTCTCTCAAACTCTCTGCAAAAGACATGGAAGTTGCCAAAGCCGTCCTCAAAGAAATAGAAGATCGCTTGAACTTTCTTCTTAATGTTGGACTTAACTATCTTGCTCTTTCTCGTACTGCAAATACTCTATCTGGAGGAGAGGCACAGCGTATAAGACTTGCTTCTCAGCTCGGAAGCCGACTTGTAGGAGCGATGTATGTGCTTGATGAGCCGACTATTGGACTACACCAAAGAGACAATGAAAGACTTATCAGAACACTAGAGGATTTGCGAGATATGGGCAATACTATCTTGGTTGTTGAGCATGATGAAGATACTATTTATGCTTCAGACTATCTTGTTGATATTGGTCCGGGCGCTGGGGTTCATGGAGGCAATGTTATCGTTTCTGGTTATCTGGACAAACTGCTCTCTGCCAAGAAAAATGAAAGTGGTTCTCGAACACTTGCTTATTTGCGCAAAGAAGAAGAGATAGAAACTCCCGAGAAGCGTCGAGATCAAGACAAAGGTATTTTGAAAATTGTTGGAGCAAACCTTCACAATATTCACAATCAAAATATAGATGTTCCGCTGGGTAAAATGGTCGCAATCACCGGAGTTTCAGGAAGTGGTAAGAGTACATTTCTTTATGAAATCCTGTACAAAAATCTCCAGGCTAGATTTGAGCGCAAACTTCGCAGTGCCAAGGTTTACAACTGCGCATCTTTTACAGGGACTGAGTATCTAGCCCGCGCCATCATGATAGATCAGTCGCCGATAGGTCGTACTCCTAGATCAAACATTGCTACATATACAGGAGCGTTTACCCATATTCGAGATATTTTTGCTCAAACAGAAGAAGCGCGTCTGCGTGGATGGAAGGTCAATAGGTTTTCTTTTAATGTCAAAGGTGGAAGGTGTGAAGCCTGCGAAGGTAATGGAGAGATAGCAGTAGAGATGCACTTTTTGCCAACTGTGTATGTTACTTGTGATGTCTGTGGCGGGAAAAGATTTGACAAAGAAACTCTAACTGTAAAATACAAACGCAAAAATATTTATGATGTTTTGCAAATGTCTGTTGAAGAAGGTTTGGAATTTTTTGCTGATATACCCGCTGTTTATGACAGACTCAAAACTCTATCAGAAGTAGGACTAGGATATGTGAAGCTCGGTCAAAGCGCCACAACACTCTCAGGCGGAGAAGCGCAACGAGTCAAAATCGCTAGTGAACTTTATCGTCCTTACTTAGAAAAAACTATTTACCTTCTTGATGAACCAACTGTTGGGCTTCACTATGATGATGTAAAGAACTTGATAGGAGTTTTAAATCGCCTTGTTGCTAAAGGCAACACCGTTGTAGTGATTGAGCACAACCTCGATCTGATCAAATGCGCTGATCACCTTATCGACTTTGGCCCCGAAGGAGGAATAGCGGGCGGAAAAATAATCGCCAAAGGTACCCCAGAAGAAGTCGCTAACAACAAGCATAGTTTTACCGGAGAGTATTTAAAAAAGATTTTATAAATGATATCAAAAGAAGTTTTAGAAAGAGCCAGAAAAATAACAAAAAACTTTGGTCGCGGTTTTTATCGCGCTTCATTTTTGTTTCCTAAAAAAGTAAGAGAGGCGACTTGGGTATTTTATGCTTTTGTTCGTTTACCAGATGAGATGGTAGATAGCCAAAGTGATTTAGCAAAAGCTAAGAAAGATTTAGAAAAGTATATAAACAATTGGCATAGTGTTTTGGAGGGCAAAAAAGAGCCAACACATGACCCTATACTTTTTGCTACAAAAGAAGTTTTTGATAAATACAATATCCCATATGACTATAGTCATAGTTTTTTGAAAGCTATGGATCAAGACCTGACAAAGAACAGATACTATACTTATCAAGAACTAGAGGAGTATATGTATGGGACAGCTTCTGTTGTCGGCTTAGCGATGAGTTATATTATTGGGTTTAAAGACGGTGCACTAACTCATGCAAAAGCTCTCGGAGAGGCTTTTCAGTTGATAAATTTCCTGAGGGACTCAAAAGATGACTTTGATTCTCGTGGGAGGATTTATTTGCCCAAAGAAGATATGGAACGCTTTGGTGTTACAGAAGATCACATAAAAAATAGTATTTTTGATCAAGCGTGGAGAGACTTGATGGCTTTTGAGGTACAGCGCGCCAAGGATTTACTCGAAAATGGCAAGCAAGGCATACCTATGTTAAGAGGCAGAGGTAGAAGCGCTGTTTATGCCTCATATCTTATTTACAAAAAACTCTTAGAAGAAATAGAAAAAGAAAATTATAATACATTTTCAAAAAGAATAGTTATTAGCCCATTACAAAAAACAATGTTACTCTTAAAATCTATATGGACAAAAAATCTGCAATCATAATAGGTGCTGGTATCGGCGGGCTTGCTTTGGCAGGCATGCTTGGTAAAAAAGGCTACAAGGTTACCTTGGTAGAAAAAAATGAAATGGTTGGTGGAAGAGCTAGGATTTTTACTGATCAAGGTTTTACTTTTGATATGGGGCCTAGTTGGTACATGATGCCGGACGTGTTTGAACACTTTTTTGAAATTTTAGGCGAAGATATAAAAAGCCATTACCATTTAGAGCGACTCTCTCCGTCATATCAAATCACTCTCAAAAGCGACGGCAAAAGTTACAAGTTTTATTCTGATATGCAAAAAAACAAAGCCCTCTTCGAATCCATAGAGCCCGGTTCTGGAGAAGTGCTAGAGAAATTTTTGACAGAAACAAAATGGCAATACGAACTCTCAAAGGCAGAATTCATGTACAAAAACTACAACTCCATCCGAGATTTTATGACGCTCAGGATTATGCGACAAGGTTCTAAGCTTCCGCTTTTTAAAAAGCAAAAACAAATTATAGAGAAAAAGTTTAAAAGTGAGATCCTAAGAAAGGCCCTACAATACCAAACAGTGTTGCTCGGAACTGCGCCAGGTGATACACCAGGCATTTATACTCTTATGAACTACGTCGATCTTGTCCTAGGAGAATGGTATCCAAGCGGTGGCATCAGAGCCATCCCTACAGCATTAGAGAGTATCGCCAAAAAGTACAACGCTGAGATTTTATTAAATGCTCCAGTCAAAGAGATCATTGTACAGAATGATGTTGC
>DAORIU010000035.1:0-4558 GCA_035438645.1 Minisyncoccota bacterium | reverse complement strand
CGTTTGTATAAGCCTATCTCTAAACTTATTGCTCACTCTTAGTAACAAACTGACCGTAGAGATACCAGAGTATGGCGGAGAAATAAACCAAGGCGTTATAGGCTCTCCTAGATTTATAAATCCGCTCCTTGCAACTAGCCAAACAGATCTTTTCCTTTCAAAAATAATCTTTACTCCACTAGCAAATATTGATAGTGAAGGAAATTTAAAACCTATTATTGCCAAAGAGTGTATAGAAGACTCGGGACAAAAGATTATTGATTGTACTGTTTTGGAAAACTTAGTTTTCTCAGACAAATCTCCTCTAACAACTTCAGACATACTCTTTACCTTTCAAACAAAAAAAGCCCTGGCTCTAAAAAAGGATCCACTGAGTTCTTGGGGCAACATATCTGTGGAGATCCTCTCTGAAAACACACTTAGATTTAAAACATCTTCTTCTTTTGAAGATCTAAAAAACAAACTTTCTCTCGGTATTATTCCCAAGAGTCTTTGGGAAAATATTCCTGTTGATTCTTTTGAGGATAGTTACTTAAACATAGAACCTGTCGGATCTGGACCTTTCAAGCTCTCTCATATTTCATACAAAGACAGCCTACCTAGTGAAGTTGTACTCTTGCCAAATAGACACTTCGCAGGTAAAAAGCCCTTTTTAAAGAAACTAGTTTTCAAAATCTACACCAACCAGCTTAGCTTACTTTCCGCTCTAAAAAACAACGATATCAATAGCACCAACTCTTTGGATAACAAGCTTATAGATGAAACAATAGTTCGAGACTTTAATATCCAAAAAATAAATACAAAAAATGAAATAGCTCTTTGGGTCAATAAAAGTCAAACTCAAACCCCAAGTGCTCAAAAGCTCTCTTATATCGGGAACCTAGTTGACAGAAACCAAATAATTGATAGTATAGAAAATGGTTATGGTATTCCTCTCTTTTCGAAGGATTCCCCTCGTAGCGATTTGGCTTCAAAGATAACTCTTTCTTCGCCAATACCGATAGCAGTTCAAAAAGATGATGATCTTATAAAAACTGCCGAAATTCTCTCAGAAATTTTAGAATCTTTTGGTATAATGACTACGGTGCAAGTATTTGATCAAGGATTATTTATCGATCAAATGCAACAAGGAAAATACTCTTTTATTTTGGCCTCTTCACAAGAGCCCATAGGAGGATATCAACACCTCATTCCGCTCTATACAAAACCATTTGTGCAGATTTTTACAAAAGACATAAAAGTTGAAAATCCTCAAAAAGTAAGTACCTCAGAAGAAATATTTGAACAAACAAACCTTTGGTATGCGCGCACAGATAAAGTATGGAAATGGTTCATAAAATAATTAAAATATATGACAGAAAACACACAAACACACAAACCTCAAAATTCACACAATACAAATACACACCCAACCAAAAAGCCTTTTGTAAAAAGAAAGTCTTTTGGTGCACGCAACCAGTTCAAGCGTCGACCTGTTCAACCAACTGTTGAGATACACGAAATAAACGCTATGCCAACAGAGCGCAAAACCGCACATATTCCAGAGCTCGCTCCTGGCAACATCCGTATCATCCCTCTCGGTGGAGTAGAAGAAATCGGAAAGAATATGACTGCTATTGAAATGGGGGACGACATCATTGTTATAGATGCTGGTATGCACTTTGCCAGTGGAGAAACTCCAGGTATCGACTACGTTATACCAAACACTCGTTACCTCGAAGAGCGTAAAGGCAAAATCAGAGCCTTGATAGTGACACACGGACACTTGGACCACATCGGAGGAGTGCCTCTAGTTCTATCTCGTATCGGTAACCCACCTGTTTACTCTCGAAACCTTTCTATTTTGTTAATGCGTAAACGCCAAAGTGAGTTCCCTCACCTTCCAGCGCTAAATGCTATCACTGTTGAAAAGGATGAGTCTATAACTCTAGGTAAAATTAAAGTAAGATTTTGGGGAGTTACTCACACTGTTCCTGACTCTATGGGTATTATTATTGAAACCCCATATGGACAAATAGTTACCCCTGGAGACTACAAGCTCGATCAAGTCGACGGCGTCGTTTCTCCAGAAGAAGAAGCTGAGTACAAACAATTCGACAATGCAAATAATCTTTTGCTTCTTACAGACTCAACCAACATTGAAAACGAAGGTTTTGCTCTAGCAGAAATAAAAGTTCACCAAGGTATTGAGGCTATCTTTAAACGTGAAGGAACTCACCGAATATTTATGGCGGCTTTTGCTTCCCATATAACACGACTTATTAAGGTTGTAGAAATCGCTGAAAATCTTGGCAAAAAGATAGTTATCGAGGGTAGAAGTATGAAAACCAACCTTGATATTGCGATACAGGCAGGTTTATTGAAGCCTAAAAAGGACACTATCATTCCAGTAGAACAAATAGACAACTATCCTCCTCACAAAATCTTGATCCTGGTTACTGGAGCGCAAGGTGAAGAGTTTGGATATCTAAACAGACTAGCTAACAAATCAGTAAAGAAAGTGTCTCTCAGAAAAGGCGATCGTATCATTCTTTCTTCTTCTATCATTCCTGGAAATGAAAGAGCTGTGCAGGCAATGAAAGACGGTCTTTCAAGACAAGGGGTGAAGATTATTTCTTTCCGAACACCTGGAGAAGACTTTGTTCATGCAACAGGTCACGGTAACAAAGAAGACATCAAGTGGCTACACCGCAAGATGCATGCAAAATTCTTTATCCCTATTCACGGTCACCACTATCACCTAGAGCTCCACAAAGAGCTAGCTATGGAACTCGGCATGCCTGAGGAGAACATAGTTGTACCAGATAATGGAAGTATCATAGAGATAGTAGAAAATGGCACAAAGATAAAGGTCCTCAAAGAAAAAGCTCCTTCAAACCCTATGGTTGTCGATGGATTTTCTATCGGAGATGAACAATCAGTGGTTCTAAGAGATAGACAAGCTCTAGCTGATGCGGGTATGTTTGTCATCATTGCAACTATTGACCAGAGAACTGGAGTGCTTCGAAAGAGCCCTGATATCATTTCTCGTGGCTTTGTTTACCTCAAAGAAAACCAAGAGCTATTGCGTCACACTCGCACCCTTATCAAGCGCACAGTAGAGCAATCTTATCGTGGAGAACAAGGACACTCTCAAATAAATATTGATAATGTGAAGAACAACGTTGCCGACACAGTCTCAAAGTATCTATACCAAAAAACAGCTAAGAGTCCTGTTGTAATACCTGTTATACTTACTGTGTAGGATGAAAAAACACATAAGACTTATTTTCTTAGCTTCATTTTTATTTTCGCTTCACATGGCTCTTTTGGCTTATGTGAACTCAAGCATGCTAGCAAAGTATGTCTCTGCCAACGTTATTAGTCTCTCTTATACTATCTCCTCTATCTTAGCTCTGATCTTCGTCAGTTTTGCTCCAAAGATAGTAAGAATGATCGGAAATATAAAATATGTTTCTTTGGTTTTGGTCCTAAGTAGTGTTTTGCTTTTTTTGATTAGTAACCACACTGGTTTTTCGGTCATACCGTTTTTTATTCTTTATTTTTCTCTAAACTCTTTGGTTTTGTATGGACTAGACATATTCTTAGAGCACTACTCTAGTGAATCAAAAACTGGAAACATCAGGGGTGCATACCTAACTCTTGGAAATATAGGCTGGGTAATAGCTCCCCTTATATCTTCATTTATCCAAACCAAGCTAAACTTCTCAGCCATTTATGTGGTAGCTTCTTTTGTTGTGCTTCTAACACTGTTTGTTGTGATTATTGGCCAGAGAGGTTTTGTAGATAGACTTTACAAAAAAAGCCATTTCGCTGATGGACTGCATATACTACGCAAAAATAAATCTCTAAGAAAAATAACTATACTAAATTTCCTTCTACAGCTTTATTTTGTAGTGATGGTTATTTACTCTCCTGTTTATTTAACAAGTGTTATTGGATTTTCTTGGAAAACACTTGGCTTTATTTTAGCTGTCATGCTTTCGGCTTTTGTTATTTTCCCCTATCCAGCTGGGAAACTGGCTGATAAATTTGGAGAAAAAGGCCTTATGTACAGCGCTCTTGTTATTATGTCGATAGCGACAATAATCTTTGCGAACTTAGGACAATCTTCTCCGATTCTCTATGCTTCTATACTTTTTATGACTAGAATCGGCGCTAGTATCCTAGAAACTGTTTGTGATAGTGCTTTTTTCAAAAGAGTATCTGATAGTGATAGTAGCGTCATCAGTACTTATCGAATGATGATGCCTGTTGCCTACACTGTTGGACCTCTCATAGCTGGACTCGTATTTGCTCTCTATTCGTACAAAATACTTTTCATCTGTATTGGAGTTGTTATGGCTTTTGCTATAGCAATTGCTCTCGGAATCAAAAAACCTCGCAAGGCCTAAGTGTTATAATAAAAAGACATGAAAGAAACAGTTGCTATTATCGCCTCTATCTTAGCCATCGTTGGTAATGTTCCATATCTTAGAGATATCATCAAAAGAAAGATACAGCCACACCCTTATACTTGGCTAGTTTGGTCTATAGTTTCTTGTATTATATTTTTTGG
>DAORIU010000034.1:0-4604 GCA_035438645.1 Minisyncoccota bacterium | reverse complement strand
GTAATAATCTTGGAAATAATGCCACGGAGGAATAGAGCCTACACCAAGACCACTCCTTTTTTGGATCACTGATTGTTTGTTGGACCTTTCACCCACTCTGTAAGCAAAGATGTTGTGACCTAGGGGAGAGAGTTTTTGAGATTGATTGGCGATTAGGTCTACCATAGCATAGACCACCAGGTGCTCGTTAATCGAATGGTCGAATAGAGGATTCTGTATTAATGTTTCCTGAGAACACAAAAAATCTCCTATTTGTGCTGAACAGATTTGTCCTTCTATAGACAAACAACCAAGATCAAAAGGCTTTACGGTATAGTTATTAGGCTCTACTTCCATTGATATTTCGGCTTCTAGCACTAAACCTTGAAATTCTTCTGTAAACTTAAATTTGCTTTTCTCTCTCCAGGCACTGAAAAACTCGGCTAAGTTCTGTGGCGGAGTTATTGGTATAACTTCCAAGTTATTTAAGCTCCCATGGATTTTCCCAAGTTCAAATTTTCTTAGAACAGTCATAATTATGTGTTTCTCCGTATACTATAGTTTGTGACCTATTTGTCAAATAAAAATACCCCTCATTTCTGAGGGGTATTTTTTTGAGCTTATTCAGCTTTCTTTGTTTCTTCTTCCTTTGGAAGATCTTCTAGTTTTTGTTCACCGAAAACGAGTGTCATTTTTTGTTCTTTTGGTTCAAATAGCGTCACTGTGAACGAATAGTTTTTACCGAGCGCAAGAGCTTCTTTGAGTTTTTCTTCTCCTCCAAATGTAGAATTGTGGACAAGACCAGCTACACCTTCGCGGATAGAAACGAGAGCACCGTGTTTGTTGTATTTGATAACAACACCTTTGACGACATCACCACGCTTGAGAGACTTTTCAAAAGCTTTCCAAGGATTTTCTTTCAAAGCTTTGATAGAAAGAGAAATCTTACCATCTTTGATGTCGATGATTTTTGCTTTTACTTTGTCCTTGAGCTTGAACATTGTTCGAGGATCTTCTACAAGACCCCAATCTAGCTCACTGATGTGCACAAGACCTTCTAGTCCTTCTTCGATCTTTAGAAATACTCCAAAGTCGACAACACCTGTAACTTCACAAGAGAGTTCGTCACCTACAGAGTATTTACTGATAACTTCTTGGCGCTCTTCTGGGTTACCATCTTTTTCAGAAAAGATAAGCTTGCCGTCTTTTGCATTTGCAGAAATCATGATCACTGGGATCTTTGTTCCTACAAGCTTCTTGAGCTCTTTCAAGATTTTGTCTTTGTCAGAGTCTTCTACGCGAGGGTAGTGATCAGGCTTGAGCTGTGAAGCTGGAAGGAATCCTGATAGGCCTTGCCAGTCAATGATGAGTCCTCCTTTGTTAGCATCCTTTACAAGGAGATCAAAAACAGTTTTGTCTTTGATTGCAAGTTCAGCTTCACTCCAAATAAGAGCTTGCTTTGCTTCCTTGAGAGAAAGTTCTACATATCCGTCATCGTTTTCTACTTCGACAACCTTGGCCTTGATCATGTCGCCAATGTTTGTCTTTTTTACTAGATCACGAACAGCGATATATTCTCGTCCGTATATAATACCTGTTCCATATGGAGCAAGGTCGATATAAACAGCAGATTTATCGATAGCGATAACAGGACCTTCCACAAGCTCGTCGAGAGCAGGACGAACCTTCACTACTTCTTCTGTTTCTGTTTTTGTTTCTTCAGTTTCTTTTTTCATAAATTTAAATAAAAAAATGCCACAAAAGGTGGCACTGCCGTTTTTAGTGGCGCCACCTTTTGGATTCCAATCCTCCGTTTCGTGCAAGGGTAGGGGTTATTCCAAAAGGCTAATTGTTAATTGATTAAATCACGTTTGACGTGAGTGCTCGGTAATGAGCTCCGGAACAATACCACAAAATAAGGCTTTTAGCTACTTGACTTTATGGTATAAAAGTGATATAAAATACTTAAGAAATTAAATTAATGTAAACCTATAAAATGTTCTTTATGTTAAGCAACGAAGCATTACGTGAACTCAATAATATTCTAGACAGTCTTATAAAAACAGGCTGTAAAATAAATTCCTTATATGGAAATATGTCAGATACATATAAAAATATGGAAGATCCAATGAAAAAAACTACTGAATTAATCCAGGGTTTATTTGTAGAGGTATAATCTTTTTTTTGTAAAATAATTTAAATCCCGCTATTTAGAGGGGGTTTTTTATTACCCAATTTTTGCTATAATAGCCATTATGGTTATCACATACTACGGCAAACAATACTGCAAACTTACTCTCGGCGACCTAACTATAGCCATCAATCCACCAGAGAAGGATAGTAAGGCTATGCCAAAGCCCCCACGCTTTGGAGCTGACATCGCGCTCATTACTACACGACATCCAGACTATAGTGGCGCTGATACTGTTGCGCTCGGAGACAAAGAACCTTTTGTTATAGATGGACCAGGGAGCTATGAGATCAAGGGTATATTTATCACAGGTGCTAAAAGCTCTGTAACTATTGATGGCAAAGAATACATCAACACTGTTTATGGTTTTGAGCTCGACAATATAAAAATAGCAGTGCTTGGCGCTCTTGCCGATGCTTCTAAGCTTTCTCCTGAAGCCAAAGAAATAGCCGGAGCTTCCGACATGCTTTTTATACCAGTAGGAGGAGGAGAAGTTTTTGATAGTGCAAAGGCTTATAAAGTAGCGACAAGCTTTAGTCCAAATGTAATCATCCCGCTCGACGCTGATGATGCAATGCTCAAGAAGTTTTTGAAAGAAGGAGGACAAGAGAAAAATGAATTGGTAGATAAGGCAACACTCAAACGCAAAGATTTGGACGGAAAAGAAAACTACATAATCCCGCTAATCGCTCAAGCTTAGTCACGTACAAAGTTTTATTTGTTGTATACTAAGTTTATGATATATGGGATTGTCGGCACATATAATAGTTACTTTTTTACTAACTAAACTTAGTACGTGATGGCATTTCTTGAACACAAACCTGTTCATGTTCGTCAAAGGATAGCTTTAGTAATCACTTTTTCTGTTTTGGTTTTACTGATTTTGACTTTGATATTGGTTTATTCTCGCCCCAAAGAGCGTGATACCGACAACAAATCAATGACCAAAATAGGGCAGTTTTATGCAACAATTTTAGAAAATGCGCAATCATATTTTGGTAAAAAAAGTGATATAATAAAGGAATAATTTTAGATCAGATATGGCAAAAAAGACTGACACAATAGCCCCAGTAGAACCACAAGGCCACGACAAAATTTTGTCGGTTGATATCGTGGGTGAAATGGAAAAGTCCTACATCGACTACGCCATGAGTGTTATTACTGAGCGTGCGCTTCCAGATGTACGCGACGGGCTAAAGCCAGTTCACAGACGCATTCTTTATGCGATGCATGATATGGGGCTTACCCACTCTAGTCGTTTCCGCAAAAGTGCTTTGGTGGTTGGAGATGTGCTTGGTAAATATCACCCGCATGGAGACACTAGTGTTTATGATGCTATGGTTAACTTGGCGCAGGATTTTTCTACTCGCTACCAACTCATTCAAGGTCAAGGAAACTTTGGTAATGCTGATGGAGACGGAGCAGCGGCGATGCGTTATACCGAAGCCCGCATGAGCAAAATAGCTAGCGAACTTCTTCGCGATATCGAAAAGAACACAGTCGACTTTCGTCCCAACTATGATGCCACACGTAAAGAGCCGACTGTCTTTCCAACTGCTATTCCAAACCTTTTGTTAAATGGAACTTTGGGTATTGCTGTTGGTATGGCAAGTAACATCGCTCCACACAACCTTGGAGAGATAGTCGATGCTTGTAAGCTACTTATAGAAAACGATGATGCAACAAATGAAGACTTGGCAGAAGTAGTGAAGGGCCCTGACTTTCCAACAGGTGGACTTGCATTTAACAAAGCTGACATAACTCACGCTCTATCTACTGGTCGCGGTGGAGTTGTTTGTCGTGGTGAAGCTGAAATAGCTGAGCAAAAAAATGGTTCATACCAAATCACTGTTACATCTCTCCCATACAGAGTTATTAGATCAACTTTTGTTGAATCTATCGCAACCTTAGTACAAGAGAAAAAGCTTGAAGGTATCAAAGGTCTCGAAGATCACTCTGCAAAAGATATGAGAGTCGTTATCACACTTAAAAATGGTGTTAATCCACAAAAAGTTTTGAACTATCTCTACAAGCACACTCAACTCCAACAAACATTTCACTACAACATGGTGGCTCTAGTAGATGGTGTACCAGAGACTTTGTCGCTGAAATCTATCCTCAATTCTTTCATTTCTCACCGAGAGGTTGTTGTTCGTCGAAGAACAGAATTTGATTTACAAAAAGCTAAAGACAGAGAGCATATACTTTTGGGTTTGAAAAAGGCCCTCGACCATATCGATCGCATCATCACTATCATTCGTGGCTCCAAAGACGCGAGTGTTGCAAAACTAAACCTTATAAAAGAATTTAAATTCTCTGATTTACAAGCTACCGCCATTCTTGAAATGCGTCTTCAAAAGCTTGCAGGTCTTGAGCGCAAAGCAGTTGAGCTAGAACTCAAAGAAAAACAAGAGCTCATCGCAGAACTCGAAGC
>DAORIU010000033.1:0-4626 GCA_035438645.1 Minisyncoccota bacterium | reverse complement strand
GTGCAAAAAATAAGTGTTCCCAATATGACATGCTTTTTGTAGCCTTCATCGATAAGATCAATCTCGATCAGGATTACTCCTAAATAAGCAACTAGTAAATACTCAATTATTTTTGGGTATTTTTCGATTATTATTTTTTTCATGAGCAGTAAGTTTTTTTCTATATTACTCTTTACCTTCAAAAAACAAAAGCCCCTAGCTAGGGGCTTTTGTTTAATCAAAAAAATAATAGATTATTTTTTAAACGGAATTCCAAGGTGTGTGAAGAATGCTAGAGCTTCTTCTTTGTTTTTAGCTGTTGTACCGATAGTTACAGCTAGACCAAAAACGTCTCTTAAGTCTTCATCTGAAGTCTCAGGAAAGATAGTGTGTTCCTTGATACCGATAGTCATGTTGCCGATAGCGTCAACTGATTTTGGATCAATACCACGGAAGTCTTTTGTTCGAGGAAGAGCGATGTTGATAAGCTTATCCATAAAGTGATACATACGAGCTCCACGAAGAGTAACCATAAGTCCTACAGGATCCCCTTCTCGGCTTTTAAATCCAGCCACACTCTTCTTAGCTGCTCGTAGAGAAGGCTTTTGACCGGTGATCTTTGCCAAGCGGTCAGCTACAAGGTTGTTTTTCTCACGGTCTTTTTTCATACCACTACCAGTACCAACTGAGATAGAAATCTTTGTGAGGTGAGGCGCAGAAACAGCATTTTTGTATCCAAAATCCTTCAGAGCTTTTGCAGTATTTAATTCTTTTTCTTTAGTGATATTCATATTATTTCAACTCTTGTCCGCTTTTTTTAGCAACACGAACATTTTTACCTCCAATTTCTTTTTTGCCGACTCTTGTACCCATTCCTGTTTTTGGGTCAACAATCATCACATTTGAAGCATTGATAGAAGCTTCTATCTCAATAGTTGTACCTTGCTTGTCTTTTGTTCTTGGTTTTAGATGCTTTTTGATTTTGTTTACTCCACCAACAACAACACGGTTTGAATCAGCAAGTACTTTGGTTATTGTACCTTTTTGGCCTTTGTTTTTTCCGGCTATCACTATTACATTGTCTCCTTTTTTAAGTTTCATATGTATTTAAATATTTTTTATAAGACCTCTGGAGCAAGAGAGGCAATCTTTTGATAACCAAGCTCTGCTATTTCTCTAGGAATAGGACCAAAGATACGACCCGCTTTTGGTTCTTGTTTACCTTTTTCAAGGATAACAACTGCATTGTCATCAAAACGAATATAAGAACCATCCTTTCGACGGAAGTCTTTCTTTTGTCTTACAACTACAGCGTAGCAAACGTCTTTTTTCTTAACAGCCTTTCGTGGTTCTGCTTTTTTGATAGAGATAACAACAACGTCTCCTATACCTGCGTATCGGCGCTTTGAACCTCCAAGAACCTTGAAAATTTTTCCAACTTGTCCTCCTGAGTTATCTGCGATTTTTACTACTGTTCCATCTTGTACCATAAGCCTATTTTGTTACCACTTTAAAGTGTTTATCTTTTGAAATTGGGCGTGTTTGCACGATCTCGACTTTTTCGCCTGCCTTGTGAGCATTGTTTTCATCGTGAGCCTTGAATTTCTTTGTTATTTTAAGAAACTTTTGATATTTTGGATGCTTAACAAAACGAGTCACAGCAACAACCACAGTCTTATCCATTTTGTCGGATACGACAGTCCCCTTGAGAGTTTTTTGTTGTGTTGTTTTAGTGGTCATAATAATTTTGTTTAGTCCTAATATACTACTGATTTTTTGAAAAATGTCTACTTTTTACTAATCTCTAGAAATAACTCTAGTTTTGATTGGTAGTTTTGTTCCAGCTTTTCGGAGAGCTTCTTTTGCTATTGCCTCTGGTACACCGTCTACTTCAAAAAGGATACGTCCTGGCAAAACTTCCATGCAGTAGCCTTGCAAGTCACCCTTTCCTCCTCCCATCGGCACTTCCGCTGGCTTACTAGTGATAGGTCGGTCTGGGAAAACACGGATCCACATACGCCCTACTTTTGTAAGGTGTCTTGAAGCAGCTTTTCGGGCAGCTTCTATTTGGTTTGAAGTGATACGACCAAGAGCTTCTGATTTGATACCAAAAGATCCGAAAGATAATTCTGTGCCACGAGTCTCAACACGACTACTCATGTCAGTTCTTTTCTTTTGCCATTTTCTAAATTTTACTTTCTTTGGGAATAACATAAGCCTTAATTTGTCTTTTTATTATCTTTTGCAAAAACTTGACCTTTGTAGATCCAAACCTTGATACCGATATCTCCATAAGCCATGTGAGCTTTTTCACGAGCAAAATCAATATCAGCACGAACTGTTTGTAGTGGCACAGAACCACGCTTCAAAATCTCACTTCGAGAGATTTCAGCTCCACCAAGACGTCCTCCAACATAGAAACGTACTCCTTGTACACCACGAACAGCCATCACCTTTTCGATGAGTTGCTTCATAACACGTCGGTATGGCATACGCTTTTCAAGACCTTCAGCAATCATATAAGCTACGAGCTTTGCATCAGAGTCAGGAGAAGTAACTTCTACTATTTCTAGCTTGATTTCATCTGTTACAGAGAGCTTTGCACGCTTTAGCTCTTTCATGATGTCAGACTTTAGTTTTGTTGCTGCTTCACCGTTTCTTCCAATGATCATTCCTGGTCTTGAAGTTCGAAGTATTACGCGAATAGCCTTTTGCCCACGCTCTATCTCAACACTAGAGACATAAGAACCTCTTAGTCTCTTTTCTAGAAATTCACGTACAACAACATCAACCTTGAGATTCTCTACAAAGTTAGCATCATCAGCAAACCAGCGACTTTTCCAGTCTCTTAGGGTTACCAATCTATGTGCATATGGGTGAACTACTTTTGACATATATTATTTACTCTTTTTACTAACCTTTTTAATAACCTTCTTAACCTCAGCAGACTTTTCAGCGAGAGCAACAGTTACATGGCTCATTTTCTTTTTGATAGGCTTTGCCACACCCATAGCTCTAGGCATAAAACGCTTCATGACAAGACCTTGGTTAACTTCTATGTTTTTGATAACCAAATTCTTAGCATCAATTCCGTCTTTTGTAGCATTAGCCACAGCGCTTTTTATAAGCTTTTTGATAGGGTCAGAAGCTCTCTTTGGCATATATGAAAGCTCTACTTCTGCCTGCATGACGTTTTTGCCTTTGACTGCGTTTGCAACAAGTCTAACTTTTCTAGGAGATTGGCGATAATTTGTAAGTGTAGCTTTCATAATGTTTTTCTAAATTTATATTGAGATCAGTGAAAGATTATTTTTTAGTTGTGTCTGTAGAAGCCTTAGCGCTTTTAGCAGCTGCGATTTCAGCTTCTTTTTTCTTTTGATCAAGCTCCTTTTGCATTTTACCTCCGTGTCTAGTGAACTTACGAGTCGGAGAAAATTCTCCCAATCTGTGTCCTACCATATCCTCGGTAACAAGAACCTCTATGTGTTGCTTGCCATTGTGCACACCAAAAGTGAAACCAACCATTTCTGGAGAGATTTGGCTATCACGAGCCCATGTCTTAATAACACCCGCTGAAAGAGGGGCTTTCCCCGCAATTTTCTTGAGGAGATTTTCATCAATATATGGTCCTTTTGCTAGTGATCGTGTCATTTTTAGAATAAAAGAAGCTCGTTCTGAGCTCCGAGTATAGTAGCAAATTGTACGGATAAGTCAACTACCACCTACTAAAAACGGTATCTTCTAAAAATGCACACATAAAAACCTGCTGGTTTTTTGTTCATGCTCGACTCAGTCAGTCTGCGCAAGTCATTTTTATAAAATACCGGTTTTAGATCTGTGTTAAAAAGCTTTTGAAATATAAGCTTTTTTGAGGCTTTCGCAGTGCGACTGGCACGAGAAGGAAGAATTCGTCAGCAGACGAATATCTGTACTCAAAAAAGTTTATACTTCAAAAGCAACAGTTTTCTAACTAAAAATCTTGGGGATAAAAATAATAAGTCCCACAACTACAGAACCGATAACGGTCAGAAGTACCGCCCCTGCCGCTATGTCTTTGGTATCTCTTGCATAAGGATGATATTCGGGGCTAGTCAGGTCCATGTCTATTTCCATGGCAGTATTAAAAGCTTCTGACGCAAGAACAGTTGTAATACAAAGTATGATAGCTGACCACTCAGCTGTTGAAATATCAAAATAGAAACCAAGGACAATAGCCAAAACTGCAAAAAATGCGTGTACCCAAGCATTGTGCTGAGTTTTTAAAATAATTCTAAGGCCACGAATGGCATGCTTCACGCTCCTTCCCCGCGCTATGATCGAAAACCTCTTTTTCTCTGACATTCTTTTTTCCATGTTTTTATTATAACAAAAAAACCGACCAAGTCGGCTTTGTTTTAATCGAGTATTTCACTTTTTCCCAGACATAATTCTTTTAGCACCAGAAACACCTTTATCGTCAACTAAGTTTTGGGGTTCATGTTTTATACAAAAAACCAGACCTACTGAGCCTATACTGACTTCTCCGTGGTGAATCTTGTCACTATAAGTCCCGGTACCAGTTTGAATGTCCCACTTAGCTTTTCCGATAATGTGTGGAGAGGCTTTTATTTGTTTGTTTTTCATTATTATAATTTTAAATATAATAAT
>DAORIU010000032.1:0-4676 GCA_035438645.1 Minisyncoccota bacterium | reverse complement strand
GGAAGTACGGCCGCAAGGCTAAAACTCAAAGGAATAGACGGGGACTCGCACAAGCGGTGGATTATGTGGTTTAATTCGTAGGTAAACGAAGAACCTTACCATGCCTTGAAACCTAACTGAAAGCTCGCAGAAACGTGAGCCCTCGCAAGACTGTTAGGCAGGTGATGCATGGCCGTCGTCAGCTCGTGGTTTGAACTGTTCCCTTAAGTGGGCTAACGAGCGCAACCCTCGTCGTCTGTTACAAGTGTCAGGCGAGACCGCCCAGCACAAAGCATATGAATCTTTTTGATTCTTGGTTCGTATGTTTCGTGCTGGGAGGAAGGAGAGGATGACGCCAGGTCAGCATGTCCCTTTGATGGCATGGGCCACACACATAATACAATGGCTACTACAGTGGGTCGCGACGCAGTGATGCTGAGCCAATCCTCAAAGGTAGCCCTAGTTCGGATAGAAGTCTGCAACTCGACTTCTTGAAGCTGGAATCGCTAGTAATCGCAGGTCAGCCAAACTGCGGTGAATACGTTCTCGAGTCTTGTACTCACCGCCCGTCAATTCAAGGGAGCCGGTAGTACCCAAAGGCTCTCCACAAGGAGGGACTACGGTAAGATCGGTGACAGGGAATAAGTCGTAACAAGGCACGGCTAGCGGAAGCTGGTCGTGGATTAACTCAAATTGAGATTGTTCTGATTGTATCTCCGGATACCAGAATTGATACGGTTGATCATATTCGTAAGGATATGGTGTTGTGGTAAGCGACGTAATGCTTACTCCTTGCATCAAGGTTATGATGCAAAAACCCATGGTGTGTATTCTATAGAGCACAGCATGGTAGAATGAGGCAATAGAAAGATGATTGCTAATTCAATAGAAAACATAAAAAAGACAAGACAGACTCGCGTTCTCTACATAATTTTTATTCTAGCAATAGGAGCACTTTTTTTGGTGCTCTTTTTGCTTTCTGGGTCTCAAAAACAAAGTGAACTTGTTAGTGGCACCCCTTATGAAAAAGTCTTAAATATAAACGGCACCAAGGTTTTTGTTGATTTGGCAGATACTATGGAAGAGCAAGAAAAAGGACTCTCAGGAAAGGCTTATTTACCAGAGCAGTACGGCAAACTCTTTGTTTTTCAAACCCCTGGAAACTATGGATTTTGGATGAAAGACATGAATTTTCCTATAGATATTATCTGGCTTGATGAAGATATGAGGATTTTGGGTATTGAAACGGATGTTGCTTCAAGTACTTATCCAAATATTTTTTATCCACCACAAAATGTGAGCTTTGTGCTTGAGGTTAACGCTGGGTTTTCCACAAAATACGGCCTATCAAAAAACCAATTAATCACTTCAGTCGACAATCTCTCTTTTTAATTTCAAAAAATCTTTTTATACCAAGCCCTTACGGCGTGACACCTTTACACAAACTTTTTTTGTTTACATAACTATAAAAAAGCCACTTTTTATTTCTTATTGCACTGCTATTTTGTGTATACTAAGAACACTAAATTAGTAGCTTAAATTATTTTTTGTCTTATGCCGATTACCTTGGTAAAAAAGAGAAATGGAACAGTCGTTGATTTTGATCGCTCTCGTATAGAGAGTGCCATTTCTCGAGCATATCAAGCCTCCAAAGTCCTTATCGACATAGTTTCTCTCTCTGACCTTGTAGATAGCATAGTTTTAGCCTTAGAGAAGTCTTATGATGGAGAGAAAATTCCAGAAGTTGAAGAAATACAAAACTTTGTAGAAAAAGCTATAGCTGACAAGGGTGATTTTGAGGTAGCAAAGGCTTATATACTGTATCGAGAGGAGCGTAACAAGGAGCGCAGACGGGACATCTTTAAAAAGAGGGTAAATCTAAAGCCCTATGAATACCCGGAGCTTTATGAGTATGTTAGCGCCATTAGACACTCATATTGGATACACACAGAATTTAACTTTGTGGGCGATGTTCAGAACTTCAAGGTCAATGTCGATGAGAAGGAGCGAAATGTTATTAAAAATGCGATGCTCGCTATCGCTCAGATAGAAGTGGCGGTCAAGACATTTTGGGGTGATATCTACAAAAAGATGCCAAAGCCTGAAATTGGGGCAGTAGGATCTACTTTTGCTGAAAGTGAGGTTCGCCATACTGACGCATATTCACATCTTCTTGAGATTTTGGGACTTAATGAAGTTTTTAGTAATATCCAAGACATTCCGGTTCTAATGAAGAGAGTTAACTATCTAGAAAAGGCTTTGTCTAAGGGGCGAAGCGAAGATAACAAAGAATACAGCCAATCCGTCCTCTTGTTTTCTCTGTTTATAGAGCACGTTTCTTTGTTTTCTCAGTTTTTGATCATTATGTCTTTCAACAAGCACAAAAACTTGTTCAAAGGTATTTCCAACGCTGTGGAGGCAACCTCAAAAGAAGAACAAATTCATGGGCTATTTGGTATTGATGTTATCAATATTATCAAGCAAGAACACCCCGAATGGTTTGACCAGATTTTCGAAGAAGAAGTTATAGGTTTGTGTGAGGAAGCGTTTGAGTCAGAAAAGCAGGTCGTAGAATGGATTTTTGAAAAAGGAGAGCTAGGGTTTATGAAAAAGGATGTAGTGATCGAATTTATAAAGCAAAGATTTAATAATTCTTTACAAAGTATAGGTGTTAGAAAGATTTTTGATACAGATGAAAATCTACTCAAAGAATCAGACTGGTTCTATGACGAGGTTATTGCTACCAAGCACGGAGACTTCTTCAATAAAAAATCAATCAACTACAACAAAAAAAGCAAAAGTATTACTAGTGATGACCTTTTTTAAAATTAATAGTTTAATCCCAAATCAAAAAATATGTATTGGCTCAACGAAAACAGTAGAAAATTCTTAGCAAAAGGCTATCTTATGGACGGTCAGTCAGCTGAAGATCGTATCCGTGAAATTGCAGAAAATGCAGAAAAGATATTAGGAAAGCCCGGCTTTGCTGATAAATTTTATGATTATATGTCAAAGGGGTACTATTCTCTGGCAACTCCTATTTGGGCTAACTATGGCAAAACCAGAGGTCTTCCTATCAGTTGTTTCGGTAGTTATGTAGCTGATGATATGAGTCGCATTCTTTATACTCATGCGGAAGTAGGTATGATGACAAAGTATGGTGGTGGAACATCTGCATACTTTGGAGCACTCAGACCTCGTGGGGCAGAGATCAAAGGCAATGGGCACTCATCAGGATCTGTTCACTTCATGGAACTCTTTGATGGTCTTATCAATATAGTAAGCCAAGGAACTGTTCGTCGTGGACACTGCGCACCATATCTTCCTGTTGAACACGGTGACATAGAAGAGTTTTTAAATATTGGAAAAGAAGGTCATCCAATCCAAGAGTCTACTTATGCTGTAACAGTAGGGGATGCATGGCTCAAGGAAATGATAGATGGAGATGTAGAGAAGCGTAAGATTTGGGCAAAAATCATCCAGCGTCGCACCGAGATAGGGTACCCATACATACTCTTTAGCGACACAGTTAATAACAATACTGTTGATGTCTATAAAGACAAGGGCTTGAGAATTCATGGTAGTAACCTTTGTTCTGAGATCGCTCTTCCGACAAATGACGAACTTTCTTTTGTTTGTTGTCTTTCTTCTATAAATCTTCGTCACTATCATGAATGGAAAGATACAGATGCGGTGGAAACCCTAACGATGTTCCTCGATACTGTTATTGGTGAATTTGTAGAGAGACTTGAGAGCTTTCGAGATAGTAGCGACCCTCAAAAGCAATCAGCGTTTTATTTCATGCAACGTGCTCACAAGTTTGCCAAAGAGCACCGAGCCCTTGGGTTAGGAGTTTTGGGATGGCACAGCTTTTTGCAAGAGAACAACATTGCTTTTGAAAGTGCTGAGGCTTCAATACTAAACAATGAGATCTTTTCTCTAATAAAAGAAAAAGCCTATAAGGCCTCAGAAGAAATGGCCAAAGAATACGGTGAACCAGAAGTTTTGAAAGGTTATGGCCGTCGCAATACCACACTCCTTGCTATTGCTCCTACTACATCAAGTGCATTTATCTTGGGACAAGTTTCTCAAGGTATAGAGCCTCTTATGAGTAATATCTTTGTAAAAGATGTCGACAAGATGAAGGTAACACTGCGCAATCCTATCCTTGAAAAGCTTCTCGAAGAAAAAGGTCAAAACACAGCCAATGTTTGGAATAGTATTCGAGACAACGATGGCTCTGTTCAGCACCTCGACTTCCTTACAGAGCAAGAAAAGAAAGTCTTCCGAACATTTAGTGAAATAGACCAAAAGGTAGTGATTGAGCAGGCCGCTGACAGACAAAAGTATATCGATCAAGCACAATCTCTAAACATCATGATAGATCCTGCTATATCTGCCAAGGATTTGAACTCACTATATCTCTATGCATGGGAAAAGGGGGTCAAGACTCTATACTATCAGCACTCTATGAATGCTGCGCAACAGTTTGGTCGCAAGAAGCTTCAAGAACAAGATGCCAAGAAGCCAAAGGTGATAATCGCTAGCGAAGATAATATTTGTATAAACTGCGAGGCGTAAAGTTTAGAAAGTTTTAATTTCAATAAAAATAAAAATCCCATAGTGGGATTTTTTAATCTAATTCTTTACTAATATACGGATTTCTGGACCCCAATCTTTACGGTCTTCTTTTCCTC
>DAORIU010000031.1:0-4748 GCA_035438645.1 Minisyncoccota bacterium | reverse complement strand
CCTCTTATGGAGGCAGGTGTCCACTTTGGATACTCACGTACTCGTCGTCACCCTACCGTTACTCCATTTCTTTATGGAACAAAAGGTGGTGTAGATATTATAGATCTAGAAAAGACAGCTCCTCTTATGGAGAAGGCTTCTGCATTTTTGTCAGAGCTCGGCCAAGCAGGCAAGACTGTGCTTTTTGTAGGTGTAAAACCAGAAGCTAGAAATATAGTTATGGAAGTAGCACAATCTCTCAAAATGCCATACGTAACAGAGCGATGGATTGGTGGGATACTTACAAACTTCCCTGAAATCAAAAGAAGAATTGCTCGCCTAGAAGAACTCAAAGAAGAGCGCTTAAGTGGTGGATTTGATAAATATACTAAAAAGGAGCAAATCCTTTTAAACAGAGAGATGGATCGTCTCAACAAATACTTTAGTGGTCTTACAGGTCTTACAAAAATGCCTGACGCTGTAGTAATAGTAGATACAAAAAAAGAACACATTGCTATAAAAGAAGCTCGAAAAGTTGGAGTGCCAGTTATATCTATCGGTAACACAGACTGTTCTATCCGCGCTATTTCCTTCCCTATCATTGCCAACGACAGTAGTGCTTCTAGTATTTCTGCAGTTCTTGGTATACTTAAGGACGCATTTGGAAAGTAGAAAATAGATAGTAGAAAGTAGAAAGTAGTTAGTAGAATAAACAATAAAAGCGAACGAAAATATAATTATAAAAGTAACTTGCGCAGGCTGACTGAGCCGAGCAGGAGCAAAAATTCATCAGAATTTTATGCGTTTACTTTTATAATTATATTGAGGAAGCCTTTAAATTAAAAAAAATATGACAACAACAATCACAACAGAACAAGTTAAGGAGTTAAGAGACAAAACAAGTGTATCAGTTATGCAATGTCGTAAAGCGCTTGAAGAAGCTGGTGGCGACATGGAAAAGGCTTTGATTATCCTCCGCAAAAAAGGAAGTGAAATGGCTGAGAAAAAATCAGACCGAACAGCTGTTGATGGACGTGTGTTTATAAAGTCTGAGGGTGGCAAGGCGGTAGTGGTAACACTAAACTGTGAGACTGACTTCGTGGCTCAAAACCAAGGGTTTATAGACTGTGGAGAAGCTATCCTAGCAATTGCCTGGAACGAGGGCGCTGAAAAGGCCAAAGAACAAGCACCGAGCGCTATAAACGAAGCTGTGCTTAAAACTGGAGAAAATATTCAACTAGGAACAATAGATGAGTACTCTGGAGAAACTATCGGTACATATATTCACTTTAACGGCAAAAACGCTGCTTTGGTTGTGCTAAAAGGAGGCAACGTAGATGTAGCTAAAGATATAGCTATGCATGTAAGTGCTATGAAGCCTACATACCTACAAGCTACAGATATCAAAGAAAGTGACCGAGAAGCTGTTATAGAAGTTTTGAAAAAGGAAGTAGACGAAAGTGGTAAACCAGAAGATATCAAAGCAAAAATGATGGAAGGAAAGATCTCTGGATACTTCAAAGAACAAACTCTACTCGATCAACCATTTTTTAAAAATCCAGAAATGACAATTGGCAAGGTAGCCGAGAACTCTGGGGCAGAAGTAGTTTCATTTAAACTCTACACACTCGGATAAAATATGTTTGGTAAGATTTTTGCAATTATAATCTCTCTTCTAGTACTATGGCTTCTTGTTATGTTTCTTATTTTTAGAGAAACACACAAAAAAGAAACAAATATAGAGATAAAGCAAATATCAAACAAATACATCAGAGAATCTAGAAAGTTTTGGTTTTTGTTTTTGAGAGGGGTAAGCTACTTGAGAGATTTTACTACAAAAATAATAGCCAAAATATTCTTTTATATTTTCCCAAAAGCTAAAACTGTCTTTGAAAAGAAAGATGAGCTAGCAGGACTAGAGCATGGACCATCATCTTTTTTCTTGATGAGTATTTCAGAAGACAAAACAAAACCACAGAAAAAAGCTAGACGAAAAACAAAAAATGTGTAAAATAGTACTGTAACCTTTGGCTCAATTGGCCCCGCGCCAATCTTTAAGCCAAAGTATTGCCGCTTTAGCTCAGTTGGTAGAGCAACGCTTTTGTAAAGCGAAGGTCGTCAGTTCAAGTCTGACAAGCGGCTCAGGAATATACAAACAGTTGGTAGAGTTCTGTCAACGCATAACTAAAGCGAAAGGTCTTTCAAGTCTGACAAGCGCCTCCAAATAATAAAAGTCTACTTTTAAAGTAGGCTTTTATTGTGCATTTATAGTTCCTCTTCTTTAATCTTAGATCTCAAATCCTCCTCAAGCTCTTCTATATGATTAAGCTCCTTGCTAATAACGCTCTTAGAGGCTTCCAGCTCCTTTAAATCCTGTTCAAGAGAACTATTCTTTTTATTTAAACCTCTTAGACTTTGTATCAAGGTCGTCTGAACTTTTTTGAAAGACCTTATAAAAATAGTTGCTCCAAAAATAAACATGATTATCAATAGGGCCACAACCAACAACATAATCTTGAGCGTATTATTTAAAAAGCCTTTTTTTTCTTTTGTGTCGTAAAGACTATCTTGATTTTTGAATGTTATCCATTTATCCCTAAGAGTCATTTTTTCTTGTGGATTTATTGAAGCTAGTCCAGAATCTAAAATAGACAAGAGGTTTTGGTTTTTAACAGGTACTGCGAAAGAAAGGTTATAGTCGAAACCAGTTTCGCCGGCAACTTGCACGTAAGACAAGGCATCACTACTTGTATAGTACGAAAGAGAAGCTAGGTCCATAACAGCTCCATCGACTTCTCCAAGAAGGAGTTTTTGGAGAACGACTTCATCGTCAGAGACTGGGTCTAAAATAACTTTAGGATAATTATTTTTTATGTAGGATTCAACTGCATAAGACTTACCTACAGCCACAGCTTTTCCTGAAAAATAAGATAAATCTATATCATGAACTTTTGAGTCTTTTCTTACTACTATAACCGCAGGGACAGTCATAAAAGGTTTAGTAAAAGCCAAAAAGTCTTGCCTCTCTGGTGTTTTTGTTACAGCAATAACAACACCTTCTTTGCCTTCTTTTATAGACCCTAAAATAGAGTCTAGATTTGTTGGTTCAAAGTATTGAAGTTTGGTATTTGTTTTTTTAGAAATAAGTTCTAGATAATCAACCCCGAGACCACTAACTCTACTGCTATTTCCAAAAACAAATGGTGGGTAGTTTTTTTCTGGTCTTACTATAATCACCCTGTTGGTTTTTGTTAAAAAATCATTTTGTTCTTTTGTTAAAATTTCACTATCCAAAGCAAAAGAAGTCAATGGTAAAACAAAAAAGCTTACTGCAGATAAGAAGCCTGCCATTAATAAAATAGGTTTTACTTTCATCAAAGAACATTATACTACAAAAAATTGTTAGTTTAAATTATCTATTTTTTGCTCCACTGCTCTTTTTAATGAGTCTATTTCTTCTAAATTTTGCTCTAGTGTGTCACTAGCAGTCTCTAGTCGAATAAGCTCATTTTTGAGCTCAGAAGCCTCTCTAGACCTCTTTAGGCTCTCTATATGGTATCTATGATGTTTTCTTGAGTGAGCAATGATCAAAGTAAGTAAAACTATGATAATGACAATACCAATAATGCTTATAGAGATCCACAAAGGGCTTTGTAAAACTTTTGTAACCTTGTCACTCTTTGAGTCTGTATCTTCCCTAAATGTTATCCATCGATCAGAAATAATGACCTTTTCTGATGGTGTTACCTCTTTTAGTCCGGCGTTCAGTATCGTAATCATTTCTGGCATTGTTTTTGGCACAGCAAAAGAAAGCTTGTACTCGAAACCAGTTTGCCCACCAATAGCAACATAAGAGAGCACATCTTTGCTTGTATAGTACGAAAGAGAAGCTAGGTCCATAACAGCCCCATCGACTTCTCCAAGAAGGAGTTTTTGGAGAGCGACTTCGTCGTCAGAGACAGGATCCAGTATTATTTTTGGGTAATTGTCTTTTATATAATCAAATGCTTCATAACCATTTGTTACGGCTAATTGCTTAGCTTCGAAATCTGCTAGAGTTAACTCTTTGCTGTGCCTGAAATCTTTTCTGATAACAATAACAGCCGGTAAAGATATGAAAGGTTCAGAAAAATACATATAGTCCAACCTTTCATTTGATTCTGCTATCGCAAGCACGATACCCTCTTTTCCAGATTTTATATCAGAGAGTATCGTGTTTCTGGATTTTGCCTCTAAAAATGTAACTTGCGCTCCTACTTTTTTTGCAACAAGATCTAAGTAGTCGACAGCAAGGCCTTTGGGTCTAGCGCTTGTAGAAGAAGATAGGAAAGAAAAAGGTGGGTAGTTACGCTCTGGTCTTGCTAACAAAGTGTTATTGTGTTTTTTAAGCCAAGAAGATTGATCGGGAGTAAGAACGTTGGCATCTACCAAAGAAAATAGACTAAGAAAACAAAAAGTTGTTAATAAAAAATAGCGGAGCATATATTTATATAAATATTGTATCACAACAAAAGACCTGTTTATGTTTGTTCTACTCCAGATTCTTCTTTTTTTATTTGTTTTTCTGTAAGGGTTAATCTCTCGTCTTCTAGTTTTATTTTATGATTTAAGATTTTCATTCTAAGCCTTGAATACCAAGGAATAAAGTAAATAATAACACCGAGACAAACTATTGGAATAAGAAGCGCTAAGACGTTTATAAGAACAACCAACCATCTAACCATTTTACTGTTATTGACCAAAAGCTGAACACCAAAACCTGGCTTTTG
>DAORIU010000030.1:0-5042 GCA_035438645.1 Minisyncoccota bacterium | reverse complement strand
TTGTGACCCTACGGAGAATCGAACTCCGCTTCCATCCTTGAGAAGGATGTGTCCTAACCGATAGACGATAGGGCCCTGCTTTGCCGAGGCTACGCAGGGCGAAGTCTCAGTAAAGTTGCGAGAACATTCTAACACGAGTTTTGAGAAAACAAAAAAGTCCCTGGTTTTCACCAAGAACTACTTACTACCCTACCTCCACCATTTCTTTTCTTACGTAGCCGACGATATTATCTTCGTTTTCTTTAAAATTCAGATTGTCCTGAAAAAACTCGTCAAAAACTCCGTCTCTATATGGAGCCATCATAGAAAAGCATACCAATTTAGTGTTTAGGTTTCTTTCCAAAACAGATTCTCTGATTTCGAGTCCAGAAAACCTTTCTTTTAAGCTCTCACACAAAACCAGTGAATCAGATATAAGTATGGTTTTTTCTTCTTTTGGAATAAGCTCTATGGCTTCCTCAAGGCTTGAGGCTCCTACAATATCAAAATCTCTTTGAGTAAACTCTTTTTCGAGTGAACCTTTATACGCAATTACCAAGTCAGGAGTTTCGTATAAAAAAACAACAGTTTTCATAATTTCTCTTTTTTTATAAACTATAACAAATAATAAACTCTGTCAAGCAAAAATCCCCATATCTGGGGATTTTTAGTTTTTATATTAAGCCTGTGTTTCGCTTTCGTGATGATGCTCTGGAGCAGTATCTGTGTGAGATGGGATTTCCGCTGGCTGAACAACAGGCGCAGTCGCTGGAGCAAGACCAGCGTGGTGAAGAGTAAGAGCGCGGTAGAATTTAGCCATGAATATCATAGCTAGCGGATATGTCACTAAAATACCAACACCAAGAAGGATAATACCTACTAGATAAAGAAGCATACTAACAATAGCCACAAGAACAACTGTCCAAAAAGCATTGCCTTTTGTCATGTCCCAAGATGTTCGAAGAGCCTTTCTGACACCTTCTCCTTTATCAAGATAAGATAGGTTTGACAAGCTCAAACGAAAAGCTATCCAAAGACCAGGAATAATCAAAAGTATAAGTCCTCCCAAAAACAATAGTCCAGAGAGCACTCCTACTCCTATGATACCGAGAGCCTGTTTCCAAGAAGGAAGCATGCTTTGGATTTTTGAAAAGTGGAACATATCTTCTTTGCCATCAGCAGCTAAAAGAGACACCTTCATCATAACTATTGACCAGATAAATGTAGCTACCAACAAAATAAAAGAAATAATTGCAGGGGTATGCTTGCCGTTACCACTAAAGTTCAAGATGACGTTAACAGCAGCGAGACCGATAAAAAACCAAGCATGCTTTTTGAAAAGCTCCCAAGATTCTCTCAATGTTTTTCTAATCGAAAATGTAAATTCCATAATAACTCTCTAAAATTGCCAAATTACCTATCTGGCGTTAATTCATAATAACTCGTCATAAATTGTACCATTTCAAAAAAGGGATCAGCAAGTGTCTGGGAAGAGAAGGATGCTCCTTTTGGATAATTGTTAAAAAGGTATAGGACAAATCTAGGCTGATAAGCTGGGAAATAACCTATCAATGAGTGGAAATTTCGGTCATCATAATACCCCGAACCATCTGGACGAGCCATCTGAGCAGTTCCTGTTTTGGCGGCAACACTATAGTGTGGGAGACCTCTGTTGTACCCTTTGTCCACCACTGTTACTAGCATATTTGTAATAGTATTGGTTGTCTCAGTCGAAAGTATAGGTTCTCCTACTGTAAATTTCAGAGTTTTTGTTAAACCATTTTCCTGTTTTATTTCTTTGGCCAAATGTGGTGTCACCATCCGCCCGCCATTTGCAAGAGAAGCATAAGCCCTAACAATAGCGAGAGGAGAAGTAGCGATACCTTGTCCAAATGATGCTGCAGCATAGTTAACATCATTTTGAGTTTTAAGACCACCGACCAAACCACTAGCCTCGCCTGGAAGATCCACACCTGTTTTTTCTCCCAATTTATATCTATCCAAAAGATAATTTCTAAATGTGCCCTTACCCATTTTTTGTTCTACAAAAATCATCCCTGTGTTAAGTGACTGATTGAGAACGTCTTGCATGGTGGCCTTGCCACGACCTTTTTTGTCAAAGTTATAAAAAGTCCTGTCTTGAACTTTGGTAAAACCGGTGTTATCTACATATGTAGTTTGTGGAGTTACTACTTTTGCGTCTATTGCTCCAGCCATAACTAACGGTTTAACGATAGATCCCATTTCGTAAACATCTTGAGAAAAAGGGTTACTATAAACAGAAACATTTGTTTCTTTGCCGTATTCATTGAGATCAAAAGTCGGCACATGCGCCATAGCTATTATCTCACCGGTGCTCGGATCCATGATCAATCCTCCTACAGCATCACTACCCCACTTTTGGTCAATATCATAAATCAAGTTTTCAAGCTGAGACTGTACTGTCGGCTCAATAGTTGTCACGATATCCCCTGTCGCTGTTTTATTTTTGAAAAGAGTAGACTGAATGTTAGTGAAAATCTCAGCAAAGAAGTTTACATAAAAGTTATTTTCTCCTCTTGAAAGTACATCGTTATAATATCTCTCAAGACCATAACGACCCAAAAGCTCATTTTCTTTATAAGAAACAAAACCAATAGCCTTGGAAGCAAGTTCGCCACCAGGATAAAATCTCCACTTTTGCCTATACAAACTTGCTCCTGGAAGTTTTTCTTTTAGTATTTGATCTGCTTGTTCTTGGTTTAACTTTAGCGCCACCTCTTCATAAGGATCAGCTTTTTTATTTGCTTTGGAGATAAAGGACTCTTTTTCTATAGGCACAACAGCATTTAAAACTTCATAAGTCTTTTCTAGGTCTTTTAGTTTAGCTGGTTCAATAGCAACCTTAAAGCCACTTGAAACTGTTGCTGCCGCCATAGTCGTACCATCTTTTTTACTAAAATAAATAGTTCCTCGATCAAAGCTCTCACTAGCTGGAGTTAGATACTGACGCTCTGCTCTTTCTTTAAAAGATTTCTGATTTACAATCTGCAAAAGAAAAAGTCTCCCAACAACAAAGAGGCCTAAAAAAATAATAAGCCCCATCATTATCCTTATTCTTCTACGATGTATTTTAGCGTCCTGCATTCCAAGCAACTGCTCTTTTAGCGGAAGTAAAGGCTATGGAAGAAGCTGATATAAAGCCTTCTTGAAAAGCCAAGTCTTTTGTTAACTCTTTTTCTTTTGAAAGATATTTCAACTCCTCTGCGCTTATGTCAGAGAGTAAGGTTTTTGTA
Organism: Minisyncoccota bacterium; assembly: GCA_035438645.1. Classification (GTDB taxonomy): domain Bacteria; phylum Patescibacteriota; class Minisyncoccia; order Phycocordibacterales; family UBA9973; genus UBA4124. Next base: position 1,788 of record DAORIU010000030.1, on the reverse strand, counting down.
GACTCCTCTAGTCCCTTGCGTTCAACAACAGAAAATGTAATAGCGCCGACTACGTATAAATAAGAAACAAAGAGTATACCGCTTGCCAAAAAACAATATTTTGTAGACCTTTGAAGTAAAGACTTGTATTCTCCTATTGAGTTTATTTTGTTTTTCATTTTATTTATCATAGTTTTTCTATAATTCTTAACTTGGCGCTTCTAGATCTAGGGTTTTCTTTTATTTCTTTTTCTGTTGGGATAATTGGTTTTTTTGTGATAACGCGTTTGTCATCTATAAGATTGTTCATCCATTGCTTGACTATCCTATCTTCTAAGCTATGGAAAGATATAACTGCGAGTCTTCCCTTTGGAGCAAGTTCTTGCCACCAAGCGGATAAAGCTTCTTTTAGGACTGTTAGTTCATCATTAACTGCGATACGAAGTGCTTGAAAGGTTTTGGTGGCTGGGTGAATCCTGCCTTTTCTTTTTATAGAAGAAGCTATGACTTCAGCCAAATCTTTAGATGAAATAATAGGCTTTATTTCTCTAGCAGAAACTATTGCTTTGGCTATCTTTCTGGCAAACGGCTCTTCTCCATAATAAAAGATGATGTCGGCTATAGAAGACTCACTCCACTCATTGACTATATCAAAAGCATTGAAACCTGTGTGCGAACCAGACTCAGAAAGAGTCATTTTTAAGGGAGCATCACTCATAAAAGAAAATCCTCTAGTGTCGTTATCTAACTGAAATGAGCTGGTGCCGATATCAAGTAAAACTTTATTTACTTTTTGTACACCCGATTTTTCCAAAATCTGTTTTGCATTTTTGTAGTTATCGTGAACAAAGATAGCCGGAGTGCCTCTGAAAGACTTTTCAAATCTCTCTTGTGCCCCTTCGTCCAAGTCAACGCAAACAAGTGTGCATTTGTTTTTCAGGCTCTCAAGTATTGCCCGTGAATGTCCACCACCACCAAATGTTCCATCTACTATGATTTCACCTTCGTGCAAATCAAGCGCAGTTATTGATTCATGTAAAAGTACTGGAGTATGCATATTAGAGTACGCCAACATTTCCGAGTTTTTCAGCTAGCTCATCAGCTTTGGCCTCAACCCCCTTCTTATAAATATCCCAAGACTTTTCGTCCCAGAGTTCAACTCGAGTGTGTACACCCACAATGGCGACCTTACCCCCCAAACCTGCCCTGTCTTTAAGAAAGTCTGGTATAAGGATGCGCCCTTGTGGATCTACACCTACTTCTGTTGCTCCTCCCAAGAGATATCTATTGAAGCTACGGTTATCAGCGCTTAGCATTGAAGATTCTGCTAGCTTACTAGAAATGCGTGCCCACTCTTTTGTCGTAAATATAAACAAACATTTATCTAGTCCTGGCGTCACTATGACGGTTTTACCCATTTCTTTACGAAACTTTATAGGAAAAGACATTCGATTTTTTTCGTCTATTGTATGTTTGTATTCACCGATTAACATTTTTCTAACTCAATTTCCTTTTTACCACTTCTTACCACTTGATACCATTTTACTCCACTATACTCCCTATTAGCAAATCGTGAGGGTGTGGATAACAAGCATTTTTTACACAACAAAACAAAAAACCCTCTTGTCGAGGGCTTTTTGTTAGTTTACTGAGATTATTTCGTAAGTTATATCTCCTTTTGGAGTTGAGACACTTACATTGTCCCCTTTTTTCTTGCCTACCAAGGCTTGTCCAATAGGACTTTTGTAAGAAATCTTGCCTGAGAGCATATCTGTGTCCTCTGAACCAACAATAACAAAATTTCGAGTA
>DAORIU010000029.1:1667-5211 GCA_035438645.1 Minisyncoccota bacterium | reverse complement strand
CTGTTAATGAAAAGATAGATAAGGCCATTGTTCCTATTATTATGTATACTAACATTATTAACCCGACTTCTCTGCCAACAGCCATAATAATATCTTTTAATAAAATGCCAGGGTAATTTGAGAACCACCAAATGCAGGTCATTACGAATGATATTGTTGCTAAAATAGCGGCAACAAACGGGAAGGGTATTATCAAAGAAATTATTGCCAGAGCTAAAGAAACCCCAACAATACGGAATTGATAGACTTTCATATTTTTTAATTTTTCTTAACCTTACCACTTCTTGGTTTTTAGTCAAATTTTTGAAAAAATAAAAATCCTTTGTTAGGCAAAGGATTAAAGATGTTAGGGCTAAACGATAATCATATGGTTAAATCTGTTTTTATCTTGAAGCTCTAGTGCAATTTTTGTTTCCTGGTCTTCTTTTTCGATAAGATCCCAGATCTCATTTATTTTTTTAAAATCTTCAGGGAATTCATCTTCCCATCTTTTCAAGAGCTTATCGGAAATATCAACTATCTCTTTAGCCACCTTAGATTCAGTACTGTTGAAAATAAATTTCCCCCAGCTGTCACGAATCTGATGAGTAGTATCTTTTTTGATTATATTCCAGGGGGTTTTATGGACCTGGATCAAAGCGGTAACTACTGCTACAAGACACTGAGATAACTCTTTTGACTGTTTGTTGCTAAGGTAGGCAATAACAGTATGATTTTGTTTTGGCATATTTTTTAATTTTTCTTAACCTTACCACTTCCTATTTTTTAGTCAACAAACACACAAGAGCTTCTTTGGTGCTATACTTAAAACATATGAAAAGACGATATTTGGTTATATTTGCACTAGCTATATTTGCTCTTATATTTTGGGGTTTGACTCGTAGTATTTCCAAGGCGCCTGTTTTGGAAAATGAAAATGATCCTTTGGCACCAGAAGTTTTGCCAGCTCAAAAAGCAGGCAAGATAATAGTAGAGAGTCCTTTGCCAGAGTCTACACTAACTCCTTCACCAATAATTATAAAAGGTAAAGCAGTAGGAAACTGGTTCTTTGAGGCCACAGCGCCGGTAGAGGTGGTCAACTGGGATGGCCTCATAATAGGCGAGGGTTATATCAAGGTAAACGATGGCTATGATTGGATGACTACAGATATGGTGCCATTTACGGGGACTATTTCTTATGACGCAACGCAGCTCGGGCCTTATAAATATGGCTGGATCATAATGAAAAAAGACAATCCAAGCGGGGAGCCACAGTTTGACGATTCACTCGAGTTTAAGATACTATTTCCATAATGAATAAAAAACAAATCATCATTTTTATAGTCGCAATTTTGATCCTTGGAGCTTTTGTTGCTATTGGATTTAAAAAAAGTGAACAAGTTCCAATTCTTCCTTCAGAAGAGAGAACACAGGTGGACAACCCAGCTATAGAAGTAGGTAGTGTTTCTATTACTGACAAAAATCAATATTATGAAATCTCTGCTAGGTACCCAGAAGTCAAAAGTGAATCGATCACAGCGTATTTTAAAAGCTATGTAGAAGATCAAATAACTCAATTTAAAGAAGATACCAAGTGGGTAGAGGAGCAAGGCGGTTCACCAAATGGCGCTTCGGTCACACTCGATATTGATTACAAAAATATTCCTTCACAAAAAGTTCAAAACTATGTCTTCCAATCATATTCATACACAGGTGGAGCTCACGGCATGGCAGTTAGAAAGACTTACAACTTCAACAACCAAGGTCAGCTTTTGACTCTTTCAAATATTTTCAAAAACGGCCTCGATGGTCTAGGAGCTTTTGCAAAGTTGGTTCAGGCTGAGCTTTTGAAAAGAGAAAATGCTCAAGCGGATTGGATAGCAGATGGTGCGGGAGCAAAACAAGAAAACTACCAAGCCTTTGTAGTTAATGACAACGGAGTTACTGTGCTCTTTGATCAGTACCAAGTAGCACCATACTCAGATGGACAAATAGATATCACTATAAGCTTCGATGCTTTTAAAGGTATCGTAAATCCTGACCTCCTTAATCAATAGCTTTCTCTATAGCCCCTTCGATAAGGATCGGCTCTATACCAGCACTTTCTCCTGAAATACGCATGACATCTTTGTCTACTTTTTTAAGTTCCTTGCCGGAGTTGTTGTAGTGGTTGGCTACTGTTTGGAGCGATGTACCGAGCTTGTTGTGGTATTCCTCATAAGCTTTCAAATGTTTGCCAAGCTCTTCCACACGACGACGAATGTCTTTGGCGGTTTCTTCTATCTTGAGAGCTTTGAGACCTTGGAGGACTGTTTGAAGGTAGGCAAGGAAAGAAGTAGGAGAGACGATGATGACTTTGTATTTGGATGCAGCTCTCTGTATCAAGTTTTCTGCTTCTTCACCTGCTCCCACTGTCCCTACTAGCAAATCATAATAAATAGCTTCGTGAGGAATAAACATAAAAGCAAAGTCCATAGTGTTGTTCTCTGGTTGGATGTATTTTGATGTCTCCACTATTCTATTTTTCAAATCGTTTTCAAAAGCTTTCATCAAGTCTTTTTTGCGAGCGGGTTCTTTCTCTTCTATCATGCGGTTGTAGTTCTCGAGTGAGAACTTGGAGTCGACGGGGATGATTTTGTCTTTTACAAAAACAACAGCATCAACGATAGTACCATCAGCAAATCCATACTGCATAGCGTATCCTCCTGGAGGCAGGATATTTTTGAGGAGTGTTTCTAGGTAGTATTCTCCCAAGATGCCACGCTGTTTTGGATTTTTCAAAATATCTTGGAGTTGAGCCAAGCTCTCGGTAAATCCGAGAACTTGTTTGTTGCCCTCATCGAGGCGGGTGAGTCTCTCGGTGATGTCAGATATTATCTTGTTACTTTGAGTACTTTGAAATTGCAAACTCTCGCGCATACTTTTTTCATTTTCGCCGAGTTTGTGGTCAACAGTTTTTTGGAGTTCACTCATTTGCTGGAGCAGGAGAGTGAGGCTGGTGCTCTGGTCTCCTAGAGAAGACTTTTTCTTGGAAAGCAAAATATAGGCCACAAAAGCGCCTATTGCTATACCAATGATGCTGTAAGTGATCTGCATATGTTTTATTGTACATTAGAAAACCTAAAACAAAAAAGCCACCGCATTAAGTAATACGGTGGCCAAATATCATCCAGAAGGTACCAAGTGTTATTCTGTCAGATTCTCTGGTGAAGGTGTGACAGATTAATCCAAACACTATCGTTATAATCAATCCATTCTTATTTAATCACACAGGATTTTGTGTATTTGATTAAAAATCAGACGAATTGCTTCTGTTGCACTGCTATGGGTGAGCCGGAAGCGCCCAGTCCAATAATTGCAGGTTCTGTAGTGTACTTATCTAACCCTAATTAGAGCATAGCACCAAACATCTATTTTGTCAAGTATTTCTGAAGTGTAAATATCCAATCCTCTTCACCAATAGGGTTTTTGAGTTTTTCGGACAAAAGCCAAGACAGGTATCCAGGATCTATCTTTGCCACCTCTTCGACACGCATACCTTTGTGCTTTCCGAAAGAAAACTCCC
>DAORIU010000029.1:0-1567 GCA_035438645.1 Minisyncoccota bacterium | reverse complement strand
TTTGTAGGGTGAATGCCTTCTGTTGTAAGCATTGTTACATCAAAGGCGCTGTTGTGAGCTACAACTATAGTTTCAGGACTTTCAAAGATTTCTTTGATTTCTAAATATCTAGGAGACTCTTGGAAAAGAGGCTTGTTTGCCACCATGTGATTTGAGATATGGTGAACAGCGCTAGACTCAAATGGTATAGGCATTGGTGGCTTGAAAAGTTCATTGATAAGTGGGGTAGGGTTGCCACGCTCTTTGATGGCGAGCTGAACTATGCGATCTTCGTGTGTGTTGCCAGTAGTTTCTGTATCAAAAAAGTATATTTTCATAAGACTTATTTTAGCATAAAACAAAGAACCATATTTTATGGTATAATTTACTTATATGACACTCCAAGAACAAATACGTGAAAAGCTAAAGGTGGCAATGAAAGACAAAGACCAATCAGCCCTCGATACCTTGCGAGCGGTTTTGGCAGGTTGTACAAATGAGCTGGTGGCTATCGGCAAAACCCCACAAGACTCTCTAGATGATGCTGGAGTTATCAAGGTCATCAGTAAACTTATCAAACAACGCAAAGATTCGATAGAGCAGTTCACTAGTGCGGGACGTGCGGACCTAGTAGCAGGAGAGCAAGCTCAACTTTTTGTTCTTGAAGAATTCATGCCTGAACAGATGAGTGAAGAAAAAGTACGCGCTATCGCGGTAGCTAAACAAACAGAGCTTGGTCACACTGACAAAAGCAAAATGGGCATTCTCATCGGTGCTGTTATGAAAGAAGTCGGCGGACAAGCAGATGGAGCGCTTGTAAAGAAGGTTGTTGAATCGCTATTTTAATTTTATACTTATCATCATGATACTTCTACGATGGTTTATAACAGTTCTAGCAATATTTGCACTGCCATACTTTGTCTCTGGCATAGCAGTTAGCGGTATCTTGACTGCTATTGTTGTAGCAGCGTGTTTGGTATTTATAAATATGGTTATTAAGCCTTTTGTAACAATGCTGACTTTGCCACTGAATATCCTGACTCTCGGATTGTTCTCTCTAGTTATCAACGGAGCATTCTTTTGGTTTGTAGGACAAATCATTCAAGGTTTTTCTATTTCTTCTTTCCAAGCCGCTATCATCGGCGCTTTTGTTATTTCAGTTATCAACTGGATTATTGGTAAATTTGTAGGGCATAATGAGTAGTAAAAATTTTGTTATTGTAACTCACGACAATCTTTTTCATCTAGACGATCTTTTTGCCTGCGCAATAATACAAATTTATTTAGACAAAAAAGAAGAAAAATATAGCATCATAAGGACTAGGGATAAGGAAGTGATTTCAAATGCCGATTATGTAGTTGATGTCGGGGATATCTACGATGCTTCATTAAACAGATTTGATCATCACCAAAAAGGTGGAGCTGGTGCTAGAGAAAACAATATACCTTATGCTTCTTGTGGTTTAGTTTGGAAACGTTATGGAGAGCTGATTGCAGGATCTAGAATTATTGCTGATATTTTAGATGCTAAAGTTTTTCAAGTTCTTGATGCGGACGATAATGGATTAGAGTTTTATAAAAATACAAT
>DAORIU010000028.1:0-5398 GCA_035438645.1 Minisyncoccota bacterium | reverse complement strand
GGCTCCCCGGGTAGGATTCGAACCTACGGTCCATCGCTTAACAGGCGATTGCTTTACCGCTAAGCTACCAGGGAATGTTTGCGGAGCTTTATACTTATATCACAAAATCGCCCCTTAGAAAAGTCCTAAAGACTATCGATAATACTAGCTGTAGTTCGTCCACTAAAGCCTGACTTTAAAGGATTAAAGCCAAACCACCCTCCACCATCACGGGCTATCTCCGGCTCATAGTTATAGACATCAGGTCCCCACCAATATTCGGGGTAGAGAGTAGGAGAGTACCAAATACCTTGTCGGATGATTGGTCCAGCGTAGTAAACAAAAGCCACCAAGAAAATTATTGCTAAAATCTTTCCCATAATGCTATCCTATAGGGCTTATTACTTAATCACAAGTTTTTACAATTTATGCATCACTTTTCAAAAAAGACAAAAATAGTAGCCACAATCGGCCCTGGAACCGAAAACAAAGAAAGTCTCACAAAGCTCTTTGAGCTTGGGGTGGACGTTTGTCGGACAAATATGAGCCACGATGATCAAACTATCCACGGCAAAAGGATCAGACTTATCCGCTCTGTAGCGAAAAAGGCAGGTAAGCATATAGCTATACTCCAAGACCTCTCTGGTCCCAAGATCCGTATCGGGGACTTTGAAAATGCGCCGGTAGAACTTGTGGAAGGCAAAAAAATAATTTTGACAGGGGACAAGAGTTGTAAGGGTGATGCAGATCGTGTTTATTTTAACTATCCTCATATAGAAAAAGATATAAAAGCGGGAATGATTTTGATGGTGGATGATGGCAAGAAAAAGTTGATAGTAGAGAAAGTTGTGGGCAAGGAAATACACGCCAAGATTTTGGTTGGTGGCACTACCAAGAGTCGTCGCGGAGTAAATCTCCCAGGAGCATATCTATCTATCCCAGCTCTCACAGACAAAGATAAAAAAGATCTAGCCTTTGGTATCGCAGAAGACGTAGACTTTGTGGCGCTTTCTTTCGTTAGAACCGCCAAAGATATTTTGGATTTGAGAGCGCTTATCAAAAAGCATAAAGGTACACAAAAGATAGTAGCAAAGATAGAAACACAGGAGGCGATAGAAAATATAGATGAAATAATAAAAGACTCTGACGCTATCATGGTGGCAAGAGGAGACTTGGCTGTAGAAGTGGGACCAGAAAAAGTCCCAGTTTATCAAAAGATGATTATCAAAAAGTGCAATGACCTGGGCAAGCCGGTGGTAGTAGCAACACAGATGCTTGAAAGTATGATCAACTCTCCAGTACCAACACGCGCTGAAGTTTCAGATGTTGCCAACGCTATCTTTGATGGAGCTGATGCCGTGATGCTCTCAGAAGAAACAACTCTAGGAAAATATCCAAAAGAAGCAGTAAGTATGATGGCGCATATTGCTAGCCAAGTAGAATCAGAGATCGGTACTCACCGAAGACTGAAAGTTCGAACAAACGATATTGTAGACTCTGTGTCTTCTTCTGTAGTTCACAATGCTGAAGATGTCGGCGCCAAACTGATTATAGCTCTGACCGAAACAGGATCTACTCCTCGTATGATTGCTAGATACAAACCACAACAACCAATCATCGTCATGACGCCTCACGAAAAAACAGCTCGAATTTCTCAGTTAGTTTATGGTTGTTATCCACTCCTTACAAAGAGCTTCTCTGGTAGCACCCAACTTATCAACACCATAGGTCCAAAGCTTATTTCCAGTGGCCTAGCTAACAAAAAAGACAAAATAGTCATATCTGCTGGGGTTCCTTTTGGGATAGCTGGAACAACAAATTTGCTTATGATTTTGACCATATAGTAATTTCTGTTGGTGGTATAATATAGGAGTATGAATCACGTACAAAGGTATACTTACTTCTGTATCGTGTTTTATAAAGATTATTTATTAGTCTAAGGCTATCGGAATATAAAAAATTTCGACTTTGTAACGTGATGAATATTTCAATAAAAACCACACAAATTGAACTTACCCCAGCTCTAAAAGACTACACAGAAAAACGTGTCTCAGGTGTTTCAAAATTTGCCGGCGAAACATCTTCTGCTGTTGTTGAAATAGGTAAAACTACAGCTCACCATAGTCATGGAGATATATTTAGAGCTGAGATCAACCTCACTACTTCTTTGGGAAAACAGTTTAGAGTAGTTTCTGAAAAGTCAGATCTTTATGAGGCGGTAGATGATGCTCGCAACGAGCTTGTCAGAGCCGTATCTTCTTCAAAAGGCAAAAAAGAAGCTCTTTGGAAAAAAGGAGCTCGAAAATTCAAAAATATAATCAGAGGTTTTAGAAACTAAAGGTAAATCCAGATCAATTTATCTCAGAGTTTTTATGTTTAAGTACGAACCCGCAGGGCTTTGCCCGTGAGGGACACTAGCGGTTACGGAAAATATAAAAACTATTTAGTAATTTATTTTACAAAAGATTGGTATGGTATTCTTTTACCGCCTTCTGGAATTACTTCTTCTATCACAAAGCGTCCATTTTCTAAATGGGCTTTTGTTATTTTGATACGTTTGCCGTCTTGAAAAAAATAAAGTCCAGGCCAGCCTTGGTACGCTCGCCACTTGCGGTCAAGAGTTATAGGATCGTCATTTAGGGAGATTTGTCCGTCTTCTTTTGAGATTTTGCCACAATGCGTAGCAAAACTTTCGTCTTGTTCTGTTTCGATGGTTTTGTTTTCAAAAATATTTTTTATTATTTCTGGCAAGACTTCTAGTGCTCTTTGGTTCATTTTTTCTCGAAGTGTTGTCGTTGTGTCATCCGCATCAACTCTCATCTCTTCTTGAAAAATTATTGGTCCTGTGTCGAGTTTGAAACGCATCTTTTGTATAGTTATTCCTGAGATTTCGTCCCCAGACAAAATAGCGCTCTCTACAGGTGTAGCTCCGCGATACTTTGGTAGGAGTGAATAGTGTAGATTTATAGTTCCAAATTTGGGTAAGCTGATAAATCTCTCAGGTATTATTTTGCCATAAGCGATAACCACAAATAAATCCCAAGACTCTTTGCATAGTTCTTTAAATACTTCATCGCCCAACTTCTCTGGTTGCAAGACTTTTAGAGCGTTTTCATCCGCCCATTTTTTGGGAAGCGGGGAAGTCATAACCATACCTCGGCCACTTGGTCTATCTGGGTTTGTAATTATCAAACTAGGGCAAAGGTCGTTACTTTTGAGCTTTTCCAAAAAGTTTACAGTAAAATCCGGTGTCCCAAAAAAGGCTATTTTCATAGTGATATAGTAACATATTTCGTTTTGGATATATTTTATTACTGCGGGGCGCTTTGAAATATAAATAGACTCTTAGATATGTATACAGTGTTCGCGCAGTCCTCGTTAATAAAATATACCCAAAACTTCATGGAAAAATAAAACTATATATTCTTTTGAAATCGAGGACTGTTCGAGGGTTACGTCCGAGTTCCGCAGACGAAAAAGAGTATATGGTTTTATTGCATCCTTATTATTTCTTCGTAGCTTCTGGAGGAAGATCTTCCACATCAGTTGCTTTGTCTATGAAGAGCACGCCATTTAGGTGATCGGTTTCGTGTTGAAAGATTTGTGCTAGCAAGCCTTTGCCTGAGAGGACAAATTCATTACCTTTTTCATTTAGCGCTTTGACTGTAGCAGTCGTTGCGCGCTTCACGAGCCCGTATTTCCATCTGACTGATAGACATCCTTCGCTCATGGGTTCTTTTTTCTTGCCAAGTTTTGTGATCACTGGATTGATAAAGACCATGTCATCTGGTGATTTCGAGAGAACCTTCTTTGAAACGATAAATATCCGCAGTGGCACATCTATCTGAGGGGCGGCGATAGCTACACCATCATCTTCTCCATGAAGAGCAGTTTTCATCTTTTCGATTATTTCTTTTAGTTTTTCTCCACCTATTTCACTTGGCTTCACTTCTTCTGCATTCATTCGAAGCGTCTTGTGAGGGGATTGAACGATGTTTGTCATAAAAGTTATTTTAGTTGTTTTATGTATGCACCCAGATCTGCTAGTGGTACTGTTTCTTGTTCTCTAGTTTCCATATTGCGGACTATCACGCAGTTCTTCACTGCTTCCATTTGTCCAAAGATTATGACATAAGGCACTCCAGACTTTTCTGCTACAGCGAGTTGTGCTCCGAGAGAGTCTTTGGATAGAGACTGAGCGATAGGTACATGAGCTTTGCGGAGAATTTCTATAACATTTAGACTCTTGAGTTTAGCTTCAAAGCCGACTTGGATAAAATAAACCTTTGGTTTTTTCATAATGCGTGGAGCAAGATTTTTGAACCATGGACGTTCCACTATACGATCCATACCTAGAGAGCCACCCATAGCAGGGATGTCTTTTTTGGATCCGATCATTTTGCCCAAGTAGTCATAGCGACCACCACCGGCGATAGTTATCATAGAGCCGTCTTCTTGAGGCTCAATGATTTCAAAAACAGTGTGAGTATAGTATGAAAGCCCGCGAACAAGAGTTTTGTCTATCTGATAAGCGATACCCATTTCGTCCAAGTACTCCAAAACTTCTTTGAAGTGTTTTTTGCCACTTGTAGAAAGATAGTTCATAGGATCTGGTGCACCAGCATTTATTTCTATAGTCTTTGGATCTTTGGAATCCAAGATACGCATAGGGTTGGTCTTGAGTCGTTCTTGATCTATCTCCGGCAAATCTTTGATATGTTTTTTGTAATAGTTTGTGAGCTCCTTGAGATAGGACGGTCTAGAGTCTTTGTCGCCGATAGAGTTGATAGTGACTACCAAGTCCTTTGCTCCAGCTTCTTCGAGTATTGTGTAAATGGTTTTGATAACTAGTGCATCAACAATACTTTTTTCGCTCCCTAGTGCATCCACATCAAACTGGTAAAACTGTCGGTAGCGACCCTTTTGTGGTTTGTCATGACGAAAAACTGGTCCACTGTGATAAAGCAAAACTGGTTGTGGTAGAGACTGCATACCGCCTGTGATATAAGCGCGCATAAGCCCAGCAGTGTGCTCTGGACGCATAGCCAAATGATCTCCGCCTTTTGTCTTTAGTGTGTACATTTCTTTGTCGACAATATCAGTCCCAACACCAACAGCAGAGGTAAAAGTTTCTTCATGTTCCAAGATAGGGGTTTCGATCGGAGTGAAGCCGTAGTACACAGCTACTTCTTGAGCCTTTTCAAAGAGGCCTTGCATTCTGTAGTATTCATCTCCAGAAATATCTCGCATACCTTTTGGGCTTGAGAGTTCTTGGTTAACTTTTTTCTTTTCGGTTTCTTTATTCATAGTTTACTTTTCCTGGTAGGTAATCAAGCTCTTTGATTGGTAAAAGTCGAAAGAGCGCACGACCTCGAAGGTTCTCTTTTGGAAGTGTACCCCAAGAGCGACTATCGAAACT
>DAORIU010000027.1:0-5978 GCA_035438645.1 Minisyncoccota bacterium | reverse complement strand
GCTTATTTGCTGCTACAGGTATGGTTTTGGTTTTCTTTGGATTTATTTATATAGGGCTTCTTTTTGGAGTATCATCTCTTCTTGGAAAGACAAGGGTTGTGTCTATAAACTATCTAAAAGACCCTAGAACAAGTTTTTTTGCAATACTACTGCTTGTTGTAGCTAGTATGCTTGGATTTTCAGCTGTTTATTTCACTAGTAATAAATTTGCAAGTATTGTTTTTTATAACAAAGCTTTAACTGCTACTGATATAGAAAGCGCAAAGAAAAATATAGACAAAGCTATCAGACTTTCTCAAAACGATATTTATCTTAGAGCTCGAACAGCTATATTTGTAAATCAATTCAGTACTCTTTCACAGAAAGAAAATCCTGATAAAACCGAAATTCAATCCGCCTTTACACAAGCTGAGCAAAGTGCACAAGCGGCAGTTGCATTAGATAGCGGAAACTCTCAAAACTGGTCACTTCTAAGTCAGGTTTACCAGTTGATTGCCGATCCAAAAAATGAGCAAATCATGCAAAATGTAACTGCGGCAGCAATCGAAGCTCAAAAAAGAAATCCAAACAATCCGTTTTTTGCTCTTAACAATGCTCGTATCGCACTTATAAAAGAAGATAAAAACTCGGCATTAGAGGAAATAGCTAAGGCGCTTTCTTTAAAGAAAGACTATCTAGACGCTTTCATTTTGAAAGGTCAAATAGAAGCTTCCCAAGGAGATTCTCAGGCTGTAAAAAATGAAGTCCTCAAATACACAAGCATTGCTCCATTTGATTCACAAGGATTTGCATTACTTGGAAATATTTATCTAGAATCAAAAAATTATTCTCTCGCACTAGAGGCTTTTTCTAGACTCAAAGTCCTAGCTCCTAATGATCCAAATAGTTATCTTATTTATATCAGAGCACTAGAGCTCTCTGGTAAAAAATCAGAAGCAGTAGAGGAGCTAAAGGCTTTCCAAGTAAAATTCCCGAAGATAACAGGAGTGGAAGACCAAATAAAAAGAATAGAGCAAAGTCCAGTTGAAACAAAATCTGATACTGAAATAAAAGGTAAAACAAATTAGTAAACATGGTCTCTAAGCTACTTAAGCTTCTAAATAAAGATATCACCAGTATGAACCAGGCAGCTCTGGTTCTTGCTGTTTTTTCTGTTCTATCACAGTTACTTGGTTTGTTCCGTGATAGGTTTTTGGCTTCTGTTGTAGGGCCTTCAGCTCCTCTCGACGTTTATTATGCTTCTTTTAGAGCCCCAGATTTTATTTATAATGCGATAGCATCATTGTTTTCTGTTACGGTTTTGATACCTTTTATAACAAGTCATATAAAGAAAGCAGATGAACAAAAGATGAATCGCTTTTCGGACTCTCTACTTAGTGTTTATTTCTTAGGAATGATTGTCGTCTCTGGTGTGGCCTTTGTCTTGATGCCGTACATAGCACATGCTATTTCACCCGGCTTCTCTTTGTCTCAACACGCTGACTTGGTGACTTATACTCGAATTATGTTGCTCTCTCCTGTATTATTTGGTCTCTCTAGTTTACTTAGTGCCTTTACTCAAGTAAAACAAAAGTTTCTTTCTTTTGCTTTAGCCCCACTGCTTTATAATATCGGTATAGTTGTTGGGATAGTATTTTTCTACCCATTACTTGGAATTTTAGGAGTTATATTTGGTGTAATTTTGGGAGCGATTTTACATGTTTTAATACAAATACCATCACTACTTTCAGTTTCAAGATTTCCAAAGTTTACAAAAAACATTGACTGGAAAATTATAAAAGAGGTAGTAAAACAGTCTTTACCTAGAACACTTGGTTTATCTATTTCTAATTTGACCTTTATTACTATGAGCGCCATCGCCTCGCTTTTGGTTGTAGGATCTATTTCTATTTTCCAGCTTTCTTACAATATCCAAACCACACCGATGATGATAATAGGGATTTCTTATGCTGTAGCAGCTTTTCCTACTTTGACCAAGCTTTTTTCTGAAGACAAAAAAGAAGAGTTCATGTCTTTAATCCATAGAGCAACTAGAAATATACTATTTTTTTCTATTCCTTGTGCACTTTTCTTTATAGTTTTGAGAGCACAAATAGTTAGGTTGTTACTAGGTACTGGAGTTTTTTCTTGGAACGATACTCGTTTGGTTGCTGGTGCATTGGCTCTGTTTTCAATTTCAATAACCGCACAAAGTTTAATTTTAATTTTAGTTAGAGGTTTCTATGCTAAAGGAAATACAAAAACACCATTAAAAATAAACTTTGTAGGGCTCATAGTTACCATATGCTCCAGCACACTACTTCTTTTAGCTTTTGAAAATAATTTAGTTTTCCAAAATTTTATAACATCACTTTTGAGAGTAGACGGTGTCTCTGGTGCTTCGGTGCTTCTTTTACCTCTTGGTTTTTCTATAGGTCAGATAGTAAATGCTATTCTTTTGTGGGTGTACTTCCATAAAGAAAATAAAACCATAAAAACTTCTCACGATATCAGACGGACTCTTTTGCATACTCTTGGCGCTGGGATTATTTCAGCTACAGGTATTTATATTGCATTGAGTCTTTTGGGCATAGGCGTAGATCAGGCTACTTTTGTTGGAGTTCTTTTGCAGGGCGTGCTCTCTGGTTTGTTTGGCCTAGCTATTTATGCTGGGGTTCTTGTTCTACTAAAAAACGAAGACATTTGGTTGTTTGTTGAAACAGTAAAAACAAAGTTTTGGAAGGCTAAACCTATTGTTCCAGAACAAACAGATCTATAAGCAAAAATAAGCGTTTTATGTTATAGTTTTGGCACAATGGATTTAAAAAATATCAGAAATTTCTCAATTATTGCTCATATAGATCATGGAAAATCAACCCTAGCAGATCGTATGCTCGAGCTTACTGGGACTATAGAGGCCCGCAAAATGAAAGACCAGGTTCTGGACTCCATGGAGCTTGAGCGTGAGCGTGGGATCACTATAAAAATGCAACCAGTAAGAATGATGCATAAAATAGACGGCAAGGAGTATATGCTCAACCTTATCGACACTCCTGGGCACATAGACTTCTCTTATGAAGTCTCAAGAGCTCTCAAGGCGGTAGAAGGGTCTCTTCTTCTTGTGGATTCTACTCAAGGTGTTCAAGCTCAAACTCTCACAACTCTTGGTATGGCCAAAGAATCCGGTCTTGTCATAATACCTGTTTTGACAAAAGTCGACTCTCCACTCTCTAGAGTAGAAGAAACTACACTAGAGCTTTGTTCGTTGCTCGATTGTGAAGAAAATGAAGTTATAAAAGTCTCTGGGCGTACAGGTGAAGGAGTTTTGGAGCTTTTACAAAGAATCGTAGAAAAAATACCAGCACCAAAAGAGCAGGTAGAAAAAGATCCTCAGGCACTGATTTTTGATTTTAATTATTCAAACCACAAGGGTGTAATAGTTTTTGTGAGAATGTTCTCAGGTAGTATAAAGCGAGGGGATACACTCTCTTTTGCTGCCGCAAAACAAAACTTTCAAGTCCTCGAAGTTGGAGTGTTTAAACCTGTCGAAACAACAACAGCGATATTAGAAGCCGGACAAATAGGTTTTATAGTTACAGGTATTAAACAGCCGGGTATTGCTTCTGTCGGGGATACTATTGTTGACCCTAAAAAACAAACCAAGGTTTTACTTGGTTACCAACAGCCAAGTCCTGTTGTTTGGGCTTCTGTGTATCCAGAAAGTCAGGACGATTTTGATGAATTACGTATGGCTTTGGCACGGTTAAGGCTCTCTGATAGCGCTTTTTCCTATGAAGAAGAAGTCTCTGGTGCCCTAGGAAGAGGGTACCGCTGTGGTTTTTTGGGAATGTTGCACCTGGAGATAATCACAGAGAGACTGCGTAGAGAATTCAACATCGACCTTATCGTTACTTTGCCTTCTATTACTTACGAAGTTATTGTTCGTGGTGGAGAGAAAAGAAATGTTTATTCACCGCACCTTTTTCCAGATGATGGGATAATACAGTCAATCAAAGAGCCTTGGGTAAATGCAGCTATTATTACTCCTTTGGAGTACGTTGGTGGTCTTATGCCTTTTTTATATGATCATGAAGCTGAGGTTGGCGAAATAGAACAATTTGGAGACAATCGCTCTAGAGTAAAAATGCAGATACCGCTTAGAGAGCTTATGAGAGGGTTTTTTGATGAACTAAAAAGTATTACTTCAGGATACGCTTCTATTTCATACGATGGCAGTCAAATGCGAGATGCCGATGTTTTGCGTATGGATATTTTGATTGGGGATGAGCTAATGCATGCTTTTACTCGTGTTGTTTCTAAGCGTCGAGTTCAAGAAGAAGCAGATAAATTTGTAGAAAAACTTCAAAATATAATGCCTAGGCAAATGGTTGAAATGAAAATTCAGGCTAAGGTCGGAGGCAGGATAATTGCCTCAAAAACATTAAAGGCTTTTCGAAAAGATGTTACAGGGTATTTATATGGTGGCGACGTCAGCCGAAAAAATAAGCTTTTGGATAAACAAAAGAAAGGGAAGAAAAAGATGCGAGAGCATGCTTCTGTGAACGTCCCCCACGAGGTCTTTATAAAGGTGATGCGAGATAGAGACTAGTAGTTTTAAGAAAAAAGCCCAGTCAAAGAAAATAGGGTCATCGAAAGAATGACAATAAAAGCAAATATTTTCCAGGCAAAAGCGACTCTTTTTCTATTGCGATTAAATAGCATATAATGAGTATACTAGCAAAGAAATGCCACCAAAACAACACCCAAATAAACATAGCTCATATAGTACAAAAACGATACTTTTGTTTGT
This sequence comes from Minisyncoccota bacterium, assembly GCA_035438645.1. Lineage (GTDB taxonomy): Bacteria > Patescibacteriota > Minisyncoccia > Phycocordibacterales > UBA9973 > UBA4124. The sequence continues at coordinate 1,189 of DAORIU010000027.1, read as the reverse complement.
TGTAGCTATCTTTGTTTTTTTTATGATTCTTTCTTCTGTAATACAGCTAACAAAAAAGTACCTTTCTATAAGAAACCACATTTCTGAACTAAAAAAAGAAGAACTAGAACTAAAACAAAAGAAAGAAAACCTAGTTAGCTCAAATTTGTTCCTAGAAACCCCAGAAGGGAAAGAGAAGGTTTTTAGAGATAGTTACAGACTAATTAAAAAAGGCGAAGGTATTGTTGTCATCACAAAAGACCCTAATTCTAATTCTGAGCCAGAAAAGATGGGTACTATAAGGAGGTTTTGGGACTCTATACTTAGAGCTCTGCACTTGCGCTAATATGGTATAATCGTATCTATATAAAATAATTTTCAAAAGCATGAAAGACGTAACTATTTATAGCACATCAGTATGTCACTATTGTCAATTGGCAAAAGAATTTTTTAAGAAAAACAATATCTCTTACAAAGAGTACAATGTTGGACTTGATGTTGAGAAAAGAAAAGAAATGGTAGAGCTTACTGGTCAGCTTGGCGTGCCGGTTATTCGTGTGGACGATACTGTTTTGGTTGGTTTTCAAGAAAAAATGCTTTCTGATTTGCTTTTGGCGAAGTAGAGTTTATTAACTTTTATCCTAAAGCTTTTGCCCTCATAGCTCAATGGATAGAGCAGACCCGTCCTAAGGGTAAGATGTATGTTCGATTCATACTGAGGGCACACACATGGAAACACTATTAAATTTTTCTGAGCCAATTATATATTTGTTAGTGTTTGGTATAGTTTTTTCTGAAACAGGAATATTGCCTTGCTTTTTCTTGCCCGGGGATAGTCTGCTTTTTAGTTTAGGGTTGTTTGCCCAGCAAAAAGTAATAGGCCTTAGTAATATAGTGTTGATTGTTTTTATTGCAGGATTTTTGGGTAATATTTTAGGGTATGCCACAGGGAAGTTTCTTAGAGACAAAAGAGCTTCTTCAAAACTTCTAAAAAGAGTACCGGAGAGTCATATAGAAAAGACAGAAACTTTCTTTAAGAGATACGGTATTTGGGCCATACTAATATCAAAATTTATACCCGTAGTAAGGACAATAGCACCTTTTTTGGCTGGGGTAAGTAAAATGCATTATAAAAAGTTTCTTATGCTCTCTTTTGTTGGTTCAGCCCTTTGGTCTATAGTTGTAATCCTTTCGGGTTATCTTTTTGGTT
>DAORIU010000026.1:0-6710 GCA_035438645.1 Minisyncoccota bacterium | reverse complement strand
TCGGTAAACTTCAATGACATAGTAGTTCATGCTACAGAAGGTGGAGAAAAAGAAAAAAAGGTCTATGTGATAGTCTCATTTCTTGGTATGCTAGAGCTAGTCCGAAGGGGTTTTGTGGATGCAGAGCAAGAAGAAAACTTCCAAAATATCCGCCTCCAAAAGCAAGAACAAAAAGATTTACCAGAAGAAGACTTAGAAGAAATCGATGAACAATAACCTACCACAACAAATAGAGAGTTTACTTTTTGCTCTTGCTGAAGCTCAGAGTTTCAAGAGTTTGTCTACTCGGCTAGGTGTTTCGATAGAAGAGATCAAAGATGCCCTCTCTATACTAGAGAAATCTCTGGAAGGTCACGCCATTGTTTTGGTACAAAATGATCAGGAAGTCTCAATGGTAACTCATAGCGACTATGCTCCGCTTATCGAAACTATCCGCAAAGAAGAACTTTCAAAGGAGCTTTCAAAAGCTAGCGCCGAAACTCTCTCCGTCATCGCTTACCAAGCAGGTATATCCAAATCTCAGATAGAATTTATCAGAGGAGTAAATGTCTCTTATACTCTTCGCGCTCTTTCTATGCGAGGCTTGATAGAAGCTCGGGGTAGTGGCAGGGCTGTGGGATACTACCCAACACTACAAATGCTAGAGCATTTTGGTGTTTCAAAAGTAGAAGAACTGCCTCACTTTGTTGAGACAGCGGAAAAGATCACAAAGTTATTAAAGGAAGATAATCAATCACAATAATATGCAAAGTATTCAAATCTTAAATGTTGTAAAAATTTTCTTACCAACTGCGCTGACTTTTGCTATTGGTATACTGCTGACTCCAACACTTACAAATTTGATGTACAAGCACAAACTCTGGAAGAAAAAAAAGAGAGTAGATGATTCACAAATAACAAACGAACACTTTAAAAATATTAGTAATGCGAGTGCAGAAGTTTCGACTCCTAGAGTAGGAGGGATTATCATTTGGCTTTCTGTGACTTTGTCTATTTTGATCATGTGGCTCATCTCCAAAGCCTTTCCGTCAGACCTCTCTACCAAGCTAGACTTTCTCAGTCGTGGTCAGACATTGATACCTCTTGCTTCGCTTTTGCTCGGTGCTTTCATAGGACTTTTTGATGATGCTGCGCAAATAAGAGGAGCTATTGATCGTATAAGTGACAGATATTTGAAAATCTTTTCTATTTCTCTAATAGGTATTTTGATTGGTGCTTGGTTTTATTTCAAGCTCGGTATTAGTTCTGTGGCGATACCTTTTGCGGGACACTTGGCACTTGGCTGGTTGTTTATCCCATTTTTTATAATTGTTTTGGTTGCAGTTTTCTCTGGAAGCGTGATCGATGGAATGGATGGTTTGGCCGGAGGGGTATTGGCTATTATATTTGCTTCTTATTCTGCCATAGCTTATGGCAAAAACTTGGTCGATATCGCAGCGCTCTCTGGTGTTATATCAGGAGGAATATTGGCCTTTTTGTGGTTTAACATTCCGCCAGCTAGATTTTATATGGGGGAGACCGGGATACTTGGGCTTTTGGTTGTTTTGACTGTTATTGCCTTTTTGACTGACACAGTACTTATATTGCCTCTCATAGCTTTTCCTCTTGTCGCTACAACTGCTTCAAACATTATCCAAATCACTAGTTACAAATACTTTAACAAGCGTCGAGTTTTCAAAATCGCTCCACTTCATCATCACTTCCATGCGCTTGGTTGGCCAAGAGAAAAAGTCGTTATGAGATACTGGGTTGTTTCTGTTGTTTGCGCTATTTTGGGTGTAGTAGTGGCGCTTATTAGTTAGACAATATGAACATTTTCAAAGACTCATTACAAAAACAAAATCCTTTTGATAAATATTTTTTTTGGATAGTTATGCTCATTTCTGGGCTAGGGCTTCTTTCTTTTGTTTCTGCTTCTCTTGGGATACTGGCAAAGAGTGAGAGCAAGTTCTATGGCGTGCTCTTCAATCAGATAGTTTTGGGCTTTATTTTAGGACTTTTGGTTTTGTGGGTATTTGCTCGCATTCCTTATACTTTTTGGCGCAAAAATTCTTTTTTTATATTTTTGGGAGCAGTGATCCTCACTCTTTGTGTTTTTGTTCCTGGGCTTGGTTTTGCTCACGGAGGAGCGAGACGTTGGATCTCTATAGGACCCATTTCTTTTCAGCCAGCAGAAGCGCTAAAGATCGCTTTTGTGATTTATTTTTCAGCATGGCTAGCCTGGACTCGTAAACGCCAAGAGGATATCAAGTTTCGCATCATCCCTTTGTTTATCATCCTTTTGGTTGTTGCTTCATCACTCTTGTTCCAGCCGGACACCAAGAGTTTGATCCTTATCATTATCTCTGCGTGTTGCATGCTCTTTACTTCAGGAGTTTCTTGGAAAAAAATTATCATAATATGTCTTATCGGTTTTGGAGCAATCACCGTGCTTGCTTTTGTCAGACCATACGTTATGGAACGAATAAAAACTTTTATAAATCCTTCAAGTGACCCTAGAGGCTCCTCATACCAGCTCCAACAATCCTTGATAGCCATAGGTTCAGGAGGTGCTTTTGGTAGAGGTTTGGGACAAAGTGTTCAAAAGTTTAACTATCTACCAGAGCCACAAGGAGACTCTATATTTGCAGTTATAGGGGAGGAGTTTGGATTTTTGGGAACAACTCTTTTGCTCACTCTGTATGTTTTCTTTGCTATTCGTGGTTTCAAGATAGCCTTGCGAGCGCCGGATACTTTTTCTCGGTATTTGGTTGTGGGCTTGGTGACGCTTTTGACGGCGCAGTCTTTCCTCAATATTGCTTCACTAGTTGGACTTTTCCCACTAACTGGTGTTCCGCTTGTTTTTATAAGTCACGGAGGAACAGCTTTGATGGTGGCTCTTGGAGCGGTAGGGATCATTTTGAATGTCTCTCGATACACCAAAAAGACTGTAGTATAATGAAAGAACGATGAAAATATTACTTACAGGTGGAGGAACAGGGGGGCACGTATATCCACTTTTTGCTATTGCCGAAGAGATCAACCGTATAGCTGATGAAGAAAAGCTCCTGAATCTCAAGCTTTATTTTGCTTCTGATGGTCTTTATGACAAAGAAGAACTAGAGAGACAATTTATAACCTTTGTACCAATAACAGCCGGCAAGCTCAGAGTAAAGCCATCTCTTCGCACTATTTGGGATATAGGAAAGATGGGTTTTGGTGTTGTGAGGGCACTCTTTACTGTTTTTCGTATTTATCCAGATGTAGTTATCAGCAAGGGAGGGTATGCTAGTTTTCCAGTTTTGTTTGCTGCAAGACTTTTGCGTATACCAGTTATCATTCATGAGTCTGACACTGTTCCAGGTAGAGTAAATATTTGGTCTGGCAAATTTGCCAAAAAGGTAGCCCTTTCTTTTTCAGAGGCGGCGAGTTATTTCAATCCTTCCAAAGTCTCAGTTACTGGTCAGCCAGTTCGCAGGTCTATCATTTCTGCTTCTCGAGAAAGCGCGATAGATTTTTTTGAGCTTGATCCACAAGTTCCGGTTATCGGTATCTTTGCTGGTAGTCAGGGTGCCAAGGTCATAAACGATGCAATCTTGAGAATACTCCCTGATCTTTTGCAAAAGTACCAAGTCTTACACCAAACAGGTCCTAAAAACTTTGAAGACGTAAAAACAGATGTCGGTGTGATCATGGGGGATGATGTGCGACGTAGTCGTTACAAACCTTTTGCCTTTTTGGGCGATGTCCAGACAAAGATGTTCGGTAGTGCTTCCAATATCATCATAGGGCGCTCAGGAAGTTCACTGTTTGAAATTTCTGCTTGGGGCAAACCATCTATTTTGATTCCTTATGCTTTGGCTCACGGTGACCACCAAAGGAAAAATGCTTATCACTATGCTCGAAGTGGGGCATGTACTGTTATCGAAGAAGCAAATCTCACGCCTAGTGTACTTAGTCATGAGATTGAAAATATTATTTCTAATACTGAGCGTTACAATATCATGTCTTCTCGAGCTAAAGCATTTTTCAAGCCTGATGCCGCTAGAGAAATAGCAGTAGAAGCTATCAAGATAGCTCTCGAGCACGAAAAATAATATTTTGGCACACTCACTATAAAATAAAAAAGCCTCGTCTGTAAAAAATATTTACGTCGAGGCTTTTAAGTTTTGTTTTCTTAATTTTGCTCTGTGGTTTACCTTCTTTTTTCTCTTTGATGGTGTTAAAAAACTAACCAACCAAAATGTTGGTACGATAAAAATCTTATAAATACCAACAGATGTCAGCACCTCTTTGATACTTTGATCTCTTATGATCAGTCTTAGTACCAAAGAAACTGTTACCACCAATCCTGAAAAAACGGTTACTTTTGCAAAACGCCTCAGTGTCCACTTGGAGTGAGCATCGAGAGGTTTTTCACTCGTTGCCAATACATCTGCATGTTCAGCAGCAAAAAAGCAAGCTATTAAGGTACCAAAGAACATGATTATAAATAAAACAGCAGAAGCTATATCTTTCAGTACTTCCATGATTTTTTCTTTTACTTTATACCTTTCTTAATTTTTGTCAAAAAAGCCTTTATTTGCTAAAGTGAAAGGGATGGAAAACACTCAAAAGATAGTCACTCGCTTTGCCCCAAGTCCGACAGGGCACATGCACGCAGGGAGTTATCGAACTGCCTTTTTTGCCTATCTCTTTGCCAAGCGAAATGCCGGCAAGTTTATTCTTCGCATTGAAGATACTGATAAAGAAAGATCAAAAGATGAGTATACCGAGGAGATCTTTAGCGTTTTTGAAAAGATCGGTATTTCTTATGACGAAAAGTATATCCAATCACAAAACATAGAACGTCACAAAGAAATACTCAAAAAGCTCATTGATGAAAACAAGGCATATATTTCTCGTGAAGAAGCCAAAGACGGTAGCGGTGTTATCAAAGACATTATCCGTTTTCGCAATCCAAACAAAGTCGTAACCTTCCATGACCTTATTCGTGGATCTATCTCTACAGATACTACTGATCTAGGAGATTTTGTTATTGCAAAGAACATAGAAGAACCACTTTTTCACTTAGCTGTTGTGGTGGATGATCATGACGAAGGTATAACCCATGTTATAAGAGCCGAAGAGCATATCGCCAATACTCCGAGACAAATACTTATTCACGAAGCACTTGGCTTTGATATCCCGCACTATGCGCACCTCCCACTCGTGCTCGCTCCTGACAAAACAAAAATGTCTAAAAGAAAAGGTGCTATACCGGTAGTTGAGTATTTGGCTATGGGTTATCTGCCACAAGCACTTTTAAACGCTATTTGTCTATGTGGATGGAACCCAGGGACAGAGCAGGAGATTTTTTCGAGAGAAGAACTAGAAAATATATTTGATTTAGAAAAAGTCCAAAAGGCGGGAGCAGTCTTTGGTGAAGACAAGCTTGCTTGGTTCAACAGGGAATATATCAAGAAACTATCAACACAAGAATTTTGGGATTATGCAAATCCTTGGATACCAGAGAAGTTCAAAGACAGCCCAATGCTACCAAAACTTGAAAATATCATTCGCGATCGTATAGAAAAGTTTTCAGATGTTAAGACTTTGTTTGAAAGCGGAGAAATGGATTACTTTTTTGAAAAGCCAAAAGTAGACGAAAAGATACTGGTTTGGAAAGAAGATAGTTTGGAAAATGCCAAGAGGCATATCTCTGCTATTTCAGAGCGATTGTCTGCTCTCGGAGAAGATGTTTGGGAATATGGCCGAATCAAAGAGTTGGTGATGCCTTATGCTGATGCAGAGGGTAGGGGCAATGTCCTTTGGCCTATGCGAGTTGCGCTCTCTGGAAGAGAAAAGTCTCCAGACCCGTTTGAGATTGCAAGTATTTTGGGTAAAGAAGAAACTTTGAAAAGACTGTAAAAAAATAGCCCCCCTGTAGAAACAGAGGGGGTGTATCTTATGTCTTCGTGTGCACAGGCACACAACAGTGGTCTCGGTCTTCAAATCGGCTCAAGAGCCGGCCTGAATATCCATCTTTTTGGGAACCATTTTTTTCCGGAGGGTTTCCCGATGGATTTGGTAAAATAAAAAAAATAAGGTTTTCGGCCGGGGATTTGTTCAGCTGTTTTTGCTGGTATTTCTGCCGGGCCGTAATTGCTATTGTTATAGTGACCTTTGTCCGCCTTTTGCCAATAAATTTTGGCATCGGCAGTTTTATTCTCCAAATTGACCACCAAAAGTATTTTTGCAAAAAATAATATTATTATCTGCATATTTTTTGGTTTTGGGTTTAAAAAACTGTTCTAAGTACAGTGTAGCATATACTGAGACTATTGTCAAGCTCCTAAAAAAGTAGGTAAAGGTATTGAACCTTTACGTAAAATTGACTTTTTGTACAAGCTTTGGCATAATAAATTTAAACTTAAAACCCATTTTTTATGTTAGTTACCAAAACCATTATTTTGGCTGCTACAGTTTTAGCCACAAGGTGCGATGTACATCTTACAGAAAACAGAGACATTGATTTTCCGGTAGGAAAAAAGATCACCAGTCACGGGAAGAGTCTATTCCTCAGAGTCCTGAAGGCTTCAGTATCAGGAAAATGAACCGCAACCAGGTGGCCTATGGTAAAAGAACGAGATAAAGAATTTTTGCAGGTATGACACACTTTTGTGCCATACCTGCTTTTGTTTGGGAAAGTGCCGTTTTTAACGGCTTGGAAAAACCCCTAAAATGTGGGA
>DAORIU010000025.1:0-7133 GCA_035438645.1 Minisyncoccota bacterium | reverse complement strand
CCCCCGCCATTATTTGGCGGCAATTTCTCTTTTCTGCAAGCAAACAAGCTAACAAGAAAAGTTAAAATAATTACTTTTTTCATTTTATGATTAATTTAAATGTACACAAACATCCCTAAAATACCGTAGGGTTTCGGTTTTGATTTTTGTTTTATATTACATATTATTGACAAAAAGTCAATATATTGTGGGAGTACATGGACTCGAACCATGGCGCCCCCTGAGGTATATCTATCGATACTTTTGACGGCACTCAAACATACTATCCAAACGGGTGGGCGTACATGGACTCGAACCATGGACCACCGAGGTATAAGCTCGGCGCTCTACCAACTGAGCTATACGCCCACTCGTTTGTCTATATGCTTTTCGTTTGTCAAAGTAAGCCGGCGCCCCGCCTGCACTCCATATGCAAAGCATTGCGGGCAGGTCTACCTGCTTGAGCTATACTCCCGTAAAATTGGTATAAAGATTGTATATCCTATCTCAAAAAAAGAAAACCCCTAAAGATTTTGGTGTTATAATTAAGCCATATGAACATCAATGAATTTACCGCCAAAAAACTTGGAGAAGTACTCGCTTTTACAAACCTAGCCTCTGACACTATCTCAAAGGGTCACAGCGCCCTTGTTGAAAGACTTGGAGCAGAAAAAGTACAAGATATTCTAGACAAAAATCGCCTTCACGGAGAAGAGTTTCTGAGGATAGCCACAGATGCAGGGGTAGCAGACACCACAATAGCAAAATCAGAAAAAACTTTTGAAAAGCTTTCAAAAATGCGTGATTTATATGTTGGAGATGAGTGGGATAACGCTACCGAACTTCTTGAGTGGAGCGGATTTTTTGAGGGCGCCTTTATAGTTCACTTAGCACTTGTGCGTGGATCTGGAGAGTCTTTGGATCATGAAAATCTTATAACCCTAACAAACGAAGCTATTGCTTACCACTATGAAGTATTGGAAATGGTAGAGAGTGAGCTCGCTCTTGTAGGGCAAGACAAAGCTACAAACTAATCCCCTTTTTCTTAGCCTCCTTTCTATCAAAAAGATATTGATCGAGATTTAGTTTCTCTGTTTTTACTTTTGTAGCAATTCTCTCTCCTACAAATCTCCAGTGCCAAGGCTCATTTGGTACACCAGTTAGCTTTTCTCCTTCAATATCAAAGCTTTGCACAAAGCCATATTTGTGAGCATTTTCCTGCATCCATTTATAAGAGATAGAGTCAATAAAAAGATCTTCATCTTTTGAGCCCAAGAAATCCAAATCCATTGCAGTACCTAGTTGGTGCTCACTTCTGCCAGGGTTGGCCGCAAAATCACTTCTATTTTTTGCAAAATACATTTGAGTTTTTGGACTACGCCAAGCTGAAGATATGAGCAGGCTTTGATTTGTATCCTTTTTTAAAGCTTCATTCATAACCAAAAAAGCATCATAGGTTTGTTTGGTCAAACATCTTGGGCCGTTTTTGAGATACTGCTCTTCTACTAAAACAAGATTTTTGGGAAGATAAGAACCTAGATTTGCCTTTTTGTCTTTGAAAGAGAAAAATATATGATTAACATTTCCCTGCTTTTTAAGAGGTTTCGGGCAACGAACTGTGCTTTGCGCAAAAGCAAAACTTGGCAAAAGTATCAAAATAATTGCCCAAGATATTTTTTTCATATTTATTATGACGCGAAGACTTTTATAGTATTACAAAGTCTTTGGTTTTATTCCTAGTGAACTAATAAGTGCATTGTACTCATCCTGCTCTAGTGTTTCTACTTCTATAAGCTTTTGAGCAATAGCATCTAGTGCCTTTCTGTGTGTTGTCAGAACTTCTTTTGCGCGAGCAAGAGCATTTTTCACAATTGCTTCTACTTCCGCATCAATAACAGAGCTCATCTTTTCGGAGTATTCTTTATTTTCAGACCCAAACATCGCTTTTCCACCATCATTCTCTAGTGCTCTTGGCCCAATGAGCTCACTCATTCCCCATCTTGTAACCATAGCTCGAGCTAGGTTTGTGAGACTTTGAATATCTCCTGAAGCGCCAGTTGTAACATCTCCAAAAACAATTTCTTCGGCAACATAACCACCCAAAGACATGGCGATATCATCCAAGTATTCTTTCTTTGAATAAAGCTTCTTCTCTTCAAGTGCGAGTTTGAGTGTATACCCACCAGCACTGCCTCGAGATACTATGGTTACCTTATGCACAGGGTCAGCATCAGGGAGAACAGAAGCTACAAGAGCGTGACCCGCTTCATGATATGCAACTATTTCTTTTTCTTTTTTGGTCATCAGATGACTTTTACGTTCTGGTCCCATCATGACCTTTTCGATAGATCTTATGAGATCATTTTGAGCTACTGTTTTTCTATTTTCTCTCGCTGCAAGTATTGCTCCTTCGTTCATAAGAGAAGCGAGATCAGCACCAGAGAATCCTGGGGTACGCTCTGCGATAACTTTGAGGTTTACATCTTCAGCAAGAGGTTTTTTTATAGCGTGAACATTCAAAATATCTTCTCTATCTCTTCGGTCTGGAAGATCAAGTGTCACTCTTCTATCAAATCTTCCTGGACGAAGTAGCGCAGGGTCCAAAACATCAGAGCGGTTTGTTGCTGCCATAACTATAACCTTGTCAGATGGTTCAAAGCCGTCCATTTCTACCAGTATCTGGTTTAGTGTTTGCTCTCTTTCGTCATTTCCCCCACCATAGCCTCCTCCGCGCACACGCCCTACAGCATCTATCTCATCAACGAAGATAATAGATGGTGAAGCACGCTTGGCCATCTTGAAAAGATCGCGCACGCGTGATGCTCCTACTCCCACAAACATTTCTACAAACTCACTTCCTGAAAGATGGAAAAATGGCACACCCGCTTCTCCTGCCACCGCACGAGCAAGCAAAGTCTTTCCTGTTCCTGGGCTACCCGTGAGAAGTACTCCTTTTGGAATTTTAGCTCCGATATCTAGAAACTTTTTTGGGTTCTTTAGAAAATCTACTATTTCTTTGAGCTCTTCTTTGGCTTCTCTTGCTCCAGCCACATCTTTAAATGTCACGCGATTGTTTTTGTCATTTGGATCTGTAATGCGAGCTTTTGACTGACCAAAAGAAAATGCCTGCATTCCCCCACTTTTTGCTTGACGAGTTAACATCCAAACAAAGAAAACCAAAATCAAAACTGGAAATAAAAATGGCAATATTTGCGAAACGAAAAACAAAAACCCGCTTGGAGTGACTACGTTTATTTCTACTGCCCTTAGCTTTTCTTGATTAACTTCATAGCTTTTCAAAAGCCCTACAATATCAGAACCTGCTTCCTTTTTGGATTTTAGTTTTTCTCCGGCAACTTTTTCTATAGAAATATCTTGCCCCTCAACAGTGATAGACTTTATCTCGCCTTGGTCTACTAAGCGCGCAACCTGCGAAAGAGAAACTATTTCTGTCTTTTTATTACTAGCAATATCTGAGATAGCTCCGTAGACACCTATAAGAACAGCAAAAATAAGGAGTGCGGAAAAAGCATAAGAAAATAGACTTTTTTTATTTCCATTTTTTGGAGACTTTTTTTGTCCGCCACTTAGTGTAGGCGGAAGTTTTGGTCCGCTTGTTTTTTGTTTAGACATGCTCCCTATTATACACAAAAACAGGCTTTAGTTGAGGGCTAAATCATTTTCAATTTTTTAGCGAGTTTCTCGAGACGTGTGATATCAGCATCTATAGCCCTAAGACCTTCTTCAAAGAATTTTGGGTCTGTTGTATCTATTCCTATACTTTTAAAAATATCTTTTGGACTCATAGATTTTCCGGCTGAAAGAAATTGATCAATTTTTGATATGTAAGAATTATCTTTTTTCCATTTTTGAAAAAGAGCACGACTAATGAGTTGTCCATAAGCATAGGAGTAAACATAGAAGAACCTGCGTATATGGCTCCAATAAACAAAGAAGTATCCATCATCTTCTTCAAATTTAAAATTGCTACCCATATAAGAAGCAAGATGCTTGTTCATTAATTTAGCAATTTCCTGTTTTGAAACCTGTCCATTTTGTCTTATCTTACCGTGAAGCTCATTTTCAAAATTAAAACACGCAATCTGTCTAAATATAGTAATGATGTCGCCCATTATTTTATTATGCAACAATGTAACTTTTTCTTGTTCTGAAATATGAAGTTCTAATTCTTCATTAACAAGTTGTTCAAAAAATGTACTGGCAACTTCCGCTGTCGCAATAGAATAATTTTGATACCTAGGTGGTTGTTTTTTACTAAGTTCAGTATGAATTGCATGTCCCATCTCATGGGCTAAGGTTTCTACAGATCGAATATCATCTGTATGGTTAAGTAAAACAAAAGTTGCATTTTCTCCGCTCCCCCAACAATAAGCTCCACTTTTCTTTCCTTTTTTTGGAAATACATCTATTTGTTTATTATTTAAAAAATTAACCAAAAAATTAGAATATTTACCGCCTACTCTAAGGAAGGCTTTATTGACTAACTCTACTGTACTATCAAAATTAAACTTCTTATTAATTGTACCTATTTTTGAATTACGGTCCGCAAGTGTTAAAAACCTTTCTTTTAAAAGTCTTGCGTGAAGATTATAAAACCTTTTACTTATACTAAACCTTTCTGTAACAGATTTTATTAAAGCTTCAATTGTTTTTGGGTCATTTTCATAACCAAAAACCGTTGAATCGTAAGGATTCTTATAACCTCTTATTTGATCAATTACTTTTTTAAAATTATAAATTGAATTTATTTCTGCTTCAGAAAAATAACTAATATTTTTAAGCGCGGTATTTACCTTTTTATGCAACTCTCGCCTCTCGACTTTTGGTAAATCAGAAATTATTGATATTGCTTCTGATATTGGAATTTGTTTTTTATTATGCTCTACGGTTTGTTGACTTTGTAACTTTTGTTGGCCATCAACCCACATTGTGTAGCTAGTTTGAGTTAAAAGACTAACAAGTTGCTCCTCCTTTTCTGTTAAATTATATTTTGCATTTTCAAAAATATTTTCTAAGTGATATTTAAAAGGAGAAAGTGGCTTATAAGAAAGAAACTTTTTTTGTTCCTTTTTAGGAATTTTTCCTATCTTTAAATCAAAAAAAGTAATTTTATTAGAAGCAATTGTTAATCTCTGATCAATTTTTGTTTCCATAGCCTGAGAATAACTATCGGAAGAATCCAGGTCGTTTCTCAAGGCAAAATACCAAGCAGGATTTTTTTTACTTAATGTTTTATTTATTTTTTCTAAGTCTTCTAGAGCCTTAAATAATTGATCTGGTGTTTTAGTGAAATCTTTATTTTTATACTTTTTTTCAATTTTAGAATAAGCATTTTCAATAAAAACAACATCTTTTTCTATTTGCGGGTCTTTTTCATTTTTATATAGAAGACCTAGGTTCCATTTATATTTATCATTTTCCATATCACACACTATAACAAAATCATGATACGATTGTCACATGAGCTTGATAGAGAACAAAAAAGCCTCATTTGACTACGAATACCTCGAAACCATCGAAGCTGGCGTAGAACTCCTCGGTACCGAAGTCAAATCCCTCAAAGAACACCACGGTTCCCTAACTGGTGCTTATGTGGCTATTGTTGGAGGTGAGCTTATGCTCCTCGGGGCACATATACCCGCTTGGCAAGAAAAAAATGCACCACAAAACTTCGACCCTTATCGCACTCGCAAACTCCTAGTCCACAAAAAAGAAATGCTCGCTCTACTAAAGAGTTTGCAAACCAAAGGCTTGACTATCATTCCTATATCATTGTACAGTAAAGGTCGCTACATCAAGGCACAAATAGCCGTAGCAAAAGGAAAAAAGAACTTTGATAAAAGAGAGACACTAAAGAAAAAAGCAGTAAAAAGAGATATGGATCGTGGACTACGCGATTAAATATTCTTTTGCGGTAACACATGCCCTGCTTCGCCACCATTCTTCGTTAAAACTACGAACGGCGGGAGCTTCGCAGGGCCATTTTTACTTCGTAAAAATGGGGATGACAGGTTTCGATAGTTTTGTCTTTGATATATATGCGCGTCGAGTATGGGAGTATCCTCGCAAATCATTCTCCTAACACAGATAACTGGCAACAGTCTTTCTAAGGTGAAGTCTCCTTTTGCTTTTGCAAATGGTCGCTTCGCTCTAGCGTTCGCCTAAACGGCCCGCCTAGTGTCACATCACTTGATGCCAAATAAAGTGCGTGTGGCAACAAAACATTTGGCTTAGATATGAACCCTCTACCTCGAGGATTCGTCGAAACAGTCGAGGCACGAATACTATATTTTTGTACAATTTTTTATTTAGTATTCTAAAATACAAATAGTACTACGCTCGTAGATTTATATACCAAACATCTCTAGACGGGGATTCGACTTCCCCCATCTCCACTGCTTCGCTAAAGCTTCGCAGTGCAAGCACTTCATGCACAAGAAGTTTTATAAAAAACCTATTTCAAATAGGTTTTTTATTTTGAAAAAGAAGCAGTGAGTCCTGCGAAGCCTACATCCTTCGTAGCCTTGGCGAAGAAGGGTTGGCGTAGCAGGGCCAGATTGTTAAAATTAATTAGTATGTACTATGTATATATCTTGAAAAGTGAAAAAGATTCTTCTTATTACAAAGGTGTTACTGAAAACCTAAAGAAAAGAGTTTACGACCACAACCATGGTTCAAATAAATATTCCTCATCTAAGGCTCCATTTAAAATTATTTGGTATTGCGCCTTTGAACAAAAACAAAAAGCTTTAGATTTTGAAAAGTATATAAAACACGGATCTGGTTTTGCTTTTGTTAAAAAACATATTTTGTAAACTACTCTAGTAACTGCGGGATCAATTCCCCCACCCTCTCCTCCTTGACTTATTTCTAAAAAGAGAGATAATCATTAGGAAATTTCTTTACTTAACTCTCTTAACCCAAGACCATGATGAAAAAAAGCCCTCCTTCCGAAGTCGCAAAAAAGTCTGACAATCCGGCCAGAAAAGCGCTTAACACCATTATTGATTTGGCAAAGAAAAACGATTATGGGCAAAAAGAACCTTACAGCTTACAAATTGGCGTAAGGGAATACTGCCGAGACTTCCAGCGTGACAATAAGCCTTTTGGCTTTTACAAAATCAAAGGTGAAG
>DAORIU010000024.1:0-7187 GCA_035438645.1 Minisyncoccota bacterium | reverse complement strand
AGAAAACGAATCTATAAAAGTCTCTGTGCTTTGAAAAGCCTCTTTAGCGCTGCATTTTACGCGCTTTCCTTCTTTAAACTTCACAATTCCGCTAATGTTGTCGTCAAGAATCCAGTGTTTTTTAGATCCCATCGAGAGACTGTGCTCCCAACACCAGTTTCTGGCTGGAATACCGCCCTGATTCAGATTGCTGAAAGGAAGCACTAGAAGATTGTCTTCGCCAAATCTGTTTGCATACTGGTTCTTCTCTTGAGGCTCTATAACTATTTTATGCGACACGTTATCCTCGAGTAAGAATCTAGACGTGTGAGCGGCGAGATCGAATCGACCTTTAGAGATCACGTAAACGGGATAATTCATTCAATGTCTGGCCATCTGGCTGAGATTAGCTTACCACCTTGAAATTTCTTTGAAGACTCTATCTTAAGAATTCTTAAGACGTCTTTCTGAGCCCTGTCATTCTCTACAATAAGAACGATTTTATAAACATCCTTTGGTATTTGAAAGTCTTCTTCAGAAAGTGGTGTTTCTATAAACTTGTCAGCTGATTCTATTAGAAAGTTACGTAAGCCAAGAAGCTCTATATTAAAGTCAGGACCAAGATCGCCGATGTCCGAGTTTATACCTGAAAAGTCAAGCTCTGCCCAAAATGCAATTGCGTTATCCGCTTGTAAATCAGCATATTCTTGCTCGTCAGAGTCGTAGTCCTGATAGTTTACAGGGGCTTCTTTGATCTTTAAAAGCTCAAGTGCGGCAAGCCTTCCGTGACCTGCTGTGATGAATCCGGATCTCTTTGAGACTTTAATTGGCGAGCGTATCCCTTGATATGCAATGATCTCAGCAAGTCTCTTAATCTGATCTTCGGGATGCTTGTTTCTGTTCTTAGGATGAGCCTTTAGTTTGTTTAAGGGCACCATCTCATCGTGAGCGCATTTGACTTTCACCTATACCTCAATTCTCTCTTTGTATTCCTTGGTTCTCTTATCAACTTTAACCGATTGTGTCATTGGTTCTTCTTGAATGGTTGTTATTTCTCCGCCTTCTAGTCGGATGCTTTGTATGTTGGCAAAAGGGACTAGGTGTTCAAAGTTTGTATGCAGGACTTTAACGTATACTCCATAATGAGTGAGCCATGCTTCCATATTTGAAGTGGATGGGACAAAGGCTTGTTTTGGTATTGGTCCAATCATTGGATCATACATGGTGCGAAACATGTGTACTTTTGGTCCGAGCTCTAGCTTCATTTTTTTATCTCCTGTTGGTTTTAAATAAGGTGCGGGGTGAAATAGAATTGGTGTGGACGCCTTCGATCTAAAATAATGCCTCCTCTTTCTGTTCTATGCGTATAGAGTATTTTTTTATCTTTAGGTATAGCGCGATGTATCAGATCAGTTGCGATTCCTTCTTTTTTAAATGCTTCTTTAACGTAGATGTAGTGCATTATGATTGCTTTTGATTCTGGTGGTTCTTCGACGCAAATCCATCCGAGAATAAGGGTTGGGTCATCGGTTGAGACGCATACGATGGCCGTCGCTTTTGGTTTTGCCATTATATTTTCGCGAATTGGCTTATGGAAGTGGTGAAATTCTTTCGGAGTGATTACTTTGCTGTATATTGTTGAGGCGTAATAGGAGCTACCCCACGAGGAGTAGATGAAGTTAAGGTCTTCTGGGGTGTATGGTCTGAAAGAGTATACTTTGTTGGCTTCTAAGTTCACATAGATGTATTATTCGATGCTATATAAGATTTAATGTTTTGTATTTTCCTAACTATCCATGACTGTGAAATTCCTAATTGTTTTTCTATTTGTCGTGTTGAGAAGCCATCTGCGTGATATTCCCAAATAGTTTTATCTTTTTGAGATTTAAATTTTCCTAAATTTAGCGATTGTTTGGCCCAAACGTAATAGGAGAGTTTGTTGTTGTACGTATCTTCGGATTTAAATGCGTTGAGCGATAGGAGTTTGGCTATGGAGTTTGAGGAGTTGGGTGAGGCGCGTTCGATATCGATAAAGCCTGTGTCGTCTATGTATTTGTACCAAATATTTCGTATATGCAAACATCCTTTGCATGTTTCTTTTAGGATTTTGTGATCCATTGAGCAAACGGTGGCAGTTTCAAAGTATTGGTTCACTTTCAACCCCTTTGGCCTGTTCTTTTTTTTGTTCTTCTTCTATGTGTGCCTTTAGTTTAGCTTCAAGTTGTTCATAAGCAATTAGTTTATGGTCTTGGGCTAGTTTGTTTACATCCATTCTTTTTGCTACGTTTGACAGCGATTTGTAGGTGCGGCGCATTTTTGTTGGTGTGGTTCCGGTTATTTGTCCGGCAATAGTTGCCCAATACTTTGCGTCATCTGGAACTTCAAAATAGGCATTAAGGATATGTTTCATTTTTTTGTACTCGTCTTCGGTGGAAGGAAGAACTCGAGGATAATGCGCTGTGAGGGTGTAAAACATTTTTTTTAGAAAGTTCATAAATTACCTACCTTTATTTGTTCTGTCGTTTGTTTATACTCTAAACGTCACCGGACGTTTTTTAAAGAACGCGTTATGAGGCATAGCTTGTGGTGTGCCATCTCGCCAAAATGTTCCATCTATAGGATGGCTATGGTGCCACGGGGGAACGTTTTTATCTGGCTCCGTCAATTCGCAAATAAAGGCTTCGTCTGAGTCACGAATCAAATCTACTCTGTCTTGGGATACGAGAAAAGACGGCCACTCATGATCGAAACTACCAAAACTCGGCGCATTCTTAAAAAATCTTAAATCATCGGGCGTAAACTTACACATATACACCGTAGGAAGCAAATGCGTTACTTCTGTGTTAACTTGCCTTTTTTTCCACATTACTCCACCCATAAATGTGGATTGTCCTTTGCAACCTTGCTCAGCTTTAATCCATGATTCGTGGAGATGTTTCCATGCGTTACTCGCAAGATCTAAAAATAGATCAGTTGTGTCTAATAGTGACGGCAGGACTCTTGGATGAGCTACGGCAATGCATTTGTCGTATTTAAGAAGATTTGCTAAAGAGCCTTTGCTGAAGATGGTGTCTGGTGGTGCGATAATTAATTTTTCATCTAGTTTCAAACATTCTTCAACCTGCCAAACCATAGCGCTTTGTGTTTGGTCTATGTATTTTCTTAACGTGTTTACGCTTCTGACTTTAATGTTCGGGCCTCCGGATGAACCAAAGCGATCAAGTAGTGCAAACGTCATGCGTTGAATGTCGTCTGTAAAAATGTTCCACGTGGCACCGCTAAGGTCTTCTTGTTGAAGTGAGGCCAGAAGTCCCCGGCTAAACCAGTCGAAGTGCTTATTTCCCCATATAACGGTTAAGATTTGAAACTTCATGGTGCCCTTAGGTCCCATACAAAGGTCCCTTGATGCGAAATTATTACATTTGCGTTAATGAAAATAGGGATTTCTAACTGTTTGCATAGTAGTGTGAACCAAAAATCTTCACCATGGTATCTTTCTATCACGTTTTTGTCCGTGTTTGTGCCCATCCTAAAAAACTCATGGTGAATGACAGAGGGGTCATTATCAAATGGCTTATATTTGTTAACGTGATCTTTCATTATCTCAAATACGGATCTATCTATGGCCATCATTCCTGTTCCGGCGTGAGTTACTTCTATTTCTCCTTTTTCGTTTGCGCATTCTTTGGCGTATTTTACAAACTCTTCGGGAGATTTATTTGTGAGTGACTGGAAATAGTGGTGGTGTTCTGGAAGCGGTTCAAAGTTTAAGTTAATGGGGAATCGCTTGTGTGGAACTACGCCAGCGACCACGCGTTTATTTGATTGGAACAAATGCATTATGTCGCTTCTAGAGAAGCCTTGATCTTCATCAATAAAAAGAAGTTTTTGGCATTTTGAAGCAAGAAACATTTCAGCTAGAGAATTTCTCGAGTGTGCTATAAGAGAAGATCCTTTTACTCTTGCGTGTTCCATGTGCTGTCCCATTTGAGCAAAGCAGACCGTGGAGTCTGTAAGCCCAAGGGCGTAATCGTATGAGCATCTATTGTCGTGGGTTGGAGTTGCGATCATGAGTCCCATTTTTGGTTGCATGGCTAGGATTCTCATGGCGTCTTTTTCTGCTTTAGTTTGTAGCCAAATGTCAAAAGCCGCTTTGTCGCGTTGCCAAGATTCGTCGGCATATACTTTTCTGTGTGTAGTATCTTCTTTTTGGTGAACAAAAACATGGTCATGATGAACCATAACGTCCATGAGACAAGTCGCGCACCCGGTTCTATGGGCGATCAACTCCCAAGCGTCGTCTGTGAATAAATGTTTTACTCCAGGGGGAAAAAACCATCCAAGTTCTCTTATTAGAGGTCCAGATAAGCAGATAAATCCACAAAGACGATGCGGGGCTTTGTATCCATCGTTAGTTGTGACGATGTTGTGACCTTTTATCTGGGAAACAACCTTGAAGTCCCACTCTTCTGTTTTTGGCACATGGTCGTCGTTTAAAATGCCAACATAGTCTAAGCCCCACCAGCGCTCTTTAACTTCTTCAATTTTGTCACCCATGGTAACACCTTGGGTTTTGATTAGCTCCCAGCCTTGAGGCAATTCAAGCGCCTCATAGTCTTTTAAGCATGCATCTTCTTTGTCGACAAGAAGTACTCCGTGTATTTTTGCTTTAGTGGTAAGATAGGCTTCAAAAAGCCTTTTAACTAGATGGGGTCGGTTGAGTGACGGCAATAAAACGAGTCCGTTTAAATTCATAAGTTTACCTTTCTGTTGTTTCTATTTTAATACGTACTTTGCCTTGTTTAGGTTTTGCTTTTTCCCAAAGAAACACTGATTGACCTATATTTGAAGGCTTGTCATTTTCGATAACGCCAGCCTCTACCAATGCATCCGTAATGTGCTTAAAAGATCCGACAAGGCCATCGAAGTCACACTCGATTGATGAGCACCTGGTCAGTGTTAATTTTGCGGTTTTTAATTGGAGATCACAGATGTAGAGACGCTTGCAAGAAAGCAAAACTTGGTACTTCCACTTTTTTGCGTGTTTCATTTTTTGTTGCCAAATTTTAGTATTAGCCCTGTTAGTAAGGTCAGGTAAACCTTCGATTTCAAATTCACCAACTAGCTTCATTTGTACTCCAAAGCCAATAGTGTATTTGCAAATATTACAGAGTCAAATAATTTTAGTGTTTTTATTCAATTGTGTTTAATTTGGAAAATTCTTTTAATGCAAATTGGCCGTTGTTTAACTTTATTTTTTTCATTTATGCCAACCTGCTAAGCTATTGTTCACAGCGTTTAAAGCCAGACTGATTATTCCAAACTGGATATTGCCTAAAGCTATCCCCCAAAGAACAATCACACCTAAATGCGTAAGAAGCTCCTTCTTTTTCAGCAATAACTCTTCCTGTATTTCCACAACACCCGCCTACTTTTGCAAAGACTGTTTTTGAAGACGTTTCTTGGCTAGTTCGTCTTCTGTCGTGTTCTTTTTTTCTCTCTTCACTAGAATATGAATCGAAAGAAATACCAAGTGATGATACATCAGGAGGAGAAGTTTTTGTAGACAAGATGTGATCAATAAAACTGGTAAAAGTAAACAAGAGAGTGCCTGAGACATCAATCTGACTATAAAAAACATTAAAGTCTTTAACATTGTAAACATCTCTTCCAAAGATTTCTGAGTAATGAGAATTCAACCTTAAGCACTCAGATTTAAATTCTTCAATGGTCATTCTTTGAGGCTCTTAAGATCAATAAAGGGAAGAGCTTGTGCGCCCATAACTTGAGGAAACCTGCCATCCCATTTTTCAATAGCCCTTTGTTGTAGGATTTCTTTGGTAATAGATGCTCTAATTAGATTCTGTGAAGCAGCTTCACCTTTAGCCTTCTCGATTGCTGCATTAGCGTCCTGCGTAGCCTTTTGTGCCCCATAAAAAGCCTGCTTAGCCTCTTGTTCTGCAATTTGTTTCTTCTCAATAGCGTCAGTAAAGCCACGACTAAAATTAAGATTAACAATAGAAACGTCATGAAGAGTAACGCCATTTTTCTCAAGTCTGTCCTTAAGGCCATTATCGATATCAAGCTTCATATCCATGCGTTTGGTTAAAACCTCTTCCGCGGTTCTTTTTGAAATTGAGGCCTTCATTACTTCATTAACTGAAGGAGAGATAATTCTATTAAAAACATCCTTTTCATCTCCAATGTCTTTATAAGTTTTAACAACCTTGTTCGGAGTGATTGAGTAATTAACAGCCAAAGAAGCGTGAACATCTTGCATATCTTTTGTAGCACCGGTCGACTCAACTACCTCATTTTGAATTTGAACATCAATTTTAGACATACCAAGAATAAAAGGAATCCATAAATAAGCACCAGGCATTTTTGGTTCCTCGCTTACTGTTCCTAGCGAAATGCGAACCCCCCTTTGACCAGGACCAACAATCGAACAACCACCCAATAAAAATGAAAGTAGAACTAGCTTTTTCATAAGACTCCTTTTTTTTGAGCAATCTAAACACTCAGATTTAAATTCGTCAATTGTCATAAGTTGATTTTAACCTGTGTGTTGTTTTGCCTTCTAAATTTTTATTTTACAGATCATTTCACTTTTTCTTTCAAGACAATAAGAGGGGCTTGTCAGGCAGGCACCCTTACCCCCCGCCTGACAGAGACTCTGTTCTTGTTTTTAGACTTTGCTTCGTTTACCTATTTGCCGTGCACCGACCTACGGCCTTATATAGTGACTATTACGCCAAGAGCACTATCAACAGAAGCGCCGGGTATCTTTTTGTTCCCCGTAGGCATTAAAGCAAGTCCTCACCCAAAAACTACTCATATACGTCTCTGCCGTTAACAATCTATCGCCCCCCTCAACTGATAGTTCTAGCGATGCAGTCTTTTTATGTTTAACCGAGAACGTACACTTTCACCCATTACAGGCAAAATACCGACTGATTTATAGCGTTTTGCAGTCTTTACAGTTCGCTCGAGAAAATTCTATTGACAAGAGAGTTTAGACAAGTCAGACTCAACACACCAATAGAAGTTTCTCTCAAAACCATCTATTAAGTCAGACTGAAAGCCTTGGCAACTAAAAACTGTCAGGGCTTTTGTCTTTTTAAGACAGTGCGTGTAAAATATCCTAAACTGTCATTAAGCATTGTAATTATCTTTTATGAGAATATTATTTATATGTTTAAGAATCT
>DAORIU010000023.1:0-7701 GCA_035438645.1 Minisyncoccota bacterium | reverse complement strand
AAATTACCAATAATAAATTTCAAACTGAAAAAGAACTAACCGACTGTTACTATTTTGCTCCTTATAACCAATACCTGCAGAATACATCACTGAAAAATGTCCTCGGTCTTGATGGTTCAAATTTCTTTAAGACAATAATTCAAGTATGTACCCTTCTTCAGTACAACTACAAAAGTACTATACGCCAGTATCGCCATATGGGTTCATCAAGAGAAACACACGTATTTTTCCCATTTATAAACTACATAGGACAAAAGGTTATTGGAATGATTGGTGTTTATAATGGAGCAGATACTTTTAAAAGCTCCCTAAACCTTGAAGAATCAAACTATGCGAATGCAAAGGTTTCAGAGTACTGGGGTAATCCTGAAAAAGGTATGCTGCTTGTTTTGCCGCAAAACAACAACGCTCTGTTTTTAAAAAATACTGACGTTGAAATTACAAAAGATTACAGGAAATTACCAATTGAGGAATTCATGAGAGAGATTAAGTCAATCTCTGAAACCTCTGAGGGTAATGAGGATTTGTACTTTACCAAGGAGAAAATAATAAAAGAGCGTATACACATAGAACTTTCTTATGAAAAAAAGATAGATCATCCCAATAGACCGGTGAAATTTATTCATCCAGATGGTTCATTTACTTTTGATTTTGAAAGATCAAAATTCCAGTAAAAGTTATAGCTCAACCCCCTACCTTTATTTGGCGAGGGGTTTTTTATTTAAAGCCTATGCCCACACCCTACCCAGCAACAAGGACGGCGTTTGCCCTGTAGCAGTGAGTCGCATGCCCAAGCTATACGCTTATCTCTTGTTTCATCTTTTTTAGCAGAAATAACCCAACAAATAAATTCATTGCGCGCCAAAGGGGTGATATCGTCCCAAAGAGCTTTTACTTTTGGATTTTTGTTTAGAGCTTCTTTAAAATCTTTGGGTAAAGTATGAGGAAGTTTTTCTTTGTTCATAACAAGGGGGATTTATTTTACCCTAAAAGTGATCTCTACAAGCTCTGGAGTATTGAAAAGTCTCATAGGAACTCCAGCTGTTCCTACTCCACTTGTAGTTATGGTAGTAAGTGTACTATCAACATTTGCTCCATAAATATATCTTCCGTAGATAGACTTTACAACATAATAAAATGGCCAAAACTGTCCTTTGTGAGTGTGCCCAGAGAGCATCAAGTCAGTACCTATTTCTAGAGCGCTATTTTGGAATGTTGGCGGATGGTTTATAAGGATCAGAGGTTTTGTACTATCTACTTTCAAGCTTTTCAAAACTCCATCAGCGACAGTGGCTTGCTTTTTGTTTCGATAAGTAATACCCGCGATCTGCACCCCTTGATACTCTAAAACACCATCAACGATGACATTTACTCCGGCGTTTTTTATAGAAGTTAAAAACCCAGCATAGTCCCCATACTCTTCATGGTTTCCTGGAGCATAAAATACCGGTATCTTTTGAGTTAGTACTTTCCAAGACTCAGTGATAAGAGCTGTGTCATTTTTAGGACCATCATAAAAGTCGCCTGCGTGAAAAACAAGACTTGGATTTACATCCAAAATCTTTTTTACCACTTTGTCGGAAAACTTTTTGTGATTTATAAGCCCAAAGTGTGTGTCAGAAACCAGCACTGCCCTTTTGCCTTCCCACTCTTTTGGGGCATTTGGTAAAACAATTTCATACTTTGTAACTTTGATAAATTTTGCCTGTACAAGTCCGACAGTACTAAAAGCTAAAGCAACAAAAATAAAACCTAGACCAACATAAATAGGCAAAGCAAAGCCAAAGACCTTTCCAGCAAGCAAAAGTATTGATAATAAAAAGCCAAGTATCAAAAGATAAAACATCACTCCCCCTAAAACACTCGAGAGATAATATATAACTCTTACAAAAAATCCGTCAGAGAGCCGACTAAGAGCCATACTCAGAACAAAAATTGCTGGACCAACAAAACAAAATACCATAACAGCCCTAAAAGAGCTTGGGGATAGCCTAAGAACTACAGAATAAATCTTGCCTATCAATAAAGATAAGGCAAAGAGACTAACTGTAAATGTTGATATCAAAAAAATCTGTATACTATTCATGGGCAACCTGGGTAAATTTAACTATGTTATAATACCATCATTATTACTAAAACAATAACAAAATAATTTTAATTTATGATCGGAAAAATGATGAAAAAGTGTTCTTGGGGTAATGTTGATATGGGGCTTTTGGCTATCCGTATCGGCGTAGCGTCTGTATTTATCTTTATGGGCTGGATGAAGGTTTCAAACCTTGATGCTACTGTTATGGGCTTTGGGCAAATGGGCTTTGCTCCGTTTTGGGCATATCTTGTAGCTTTTACTGAGCTTATTGGTGGAGTGGCCGTACTTCTCGGAGTTTACACAAGATTTTTTGCTACCCTTTTAGCTATCGTTATGCTTGTAGCAACTATCACTGTTCATAAAGACAAGACTCTTTCTCTTCATATCTTTACTCTTATTGGACTAGTACTCTCAGGTGGCGGTAAATACTCTATCGTTAAAAGTGCTTGTGGTTGTGGCAAGTGCGCAATCTGCCAAGAAAGTGATGTAGAGCCAAAAGCTCCACAGAACCCTTCAGTGCAAATGTAATCCAAAAAATAAAAATCCGCCAAAGTATGGCGGATTTTTATTTTCAGGTGGTATAATATATTCATATGACATGGTTACAAACAACACTTCAAACAATCTGGGCTTCTTTATTAGCTTTTGGAATTATTAAAAGCATCATCGTGATAGTTATTATCGCACTTGTGTCTCGCGCACAAAAGCTACTTGGTCTCGTGGCAGCGATACTGTTCATTGCCTTTCTAGCTCACTGGATCTAAATCATGCAACCTATAAGCAAAGCCAGACTTGAACAATTCAGCGACGGTGTTTTTGCTATCGCAATTACGCTTCTTGCCCTTGAGATAAAAGTCCCTCAATTAGAAAATACGAGTTTAAGAAATTCAGTAAACGAGCTTCTTCCTCTTATTCCAAACATAGCCACTTTTATCTTGAGTTTCTTGGGTATTGCTATCTTCTGGGTCAACCACCACCAACTAACTAGAAATATCACTACTGTTTCTAGGAGGGTTGTTTGGGGCAATATGCTTTTTCTACTTTTTGTAACCCTTATTCCTTTTGCTACTTCTGCTATGGCTGAAAACTATGGCAACATCTTAGCTGTTATGACCTACAGCCTTATCCTGCTCGGATCTTCAAGTAGTTTCAGTATTCTAAGATACTTTGTTGAAAAACATGAAGGTAATACCAAGGTCAAAATGCTAAGAAGTCTTGTTGGGCCTATGGTTTATAGCCTAGCCTTTGTCAGTGCCTTCTTTTCCCTCGGAACAACATACGCTTTGCTCATAATACCGCCACTATTTTATTTTTTACCTAGAAAATAATCCACACATTAGACCACTATCAAAAGATGTGGGCTTTGTGTTATAGTTGTGCTATTGTAATGTCCACTTATCGAAATAGTGCGTTGCAAAGATTAAACAAAATAATTTAAGTACAAAAAATGAGTAATAAAGTTTTCGTTGGTAGTGTTTCATTCAAGACCAACAATGATGCCTTAGCAGCACACTTTGCAAGTGTTGGAACAGTCACTTCTGCAAACATCATCATGGATAAGATGACTGGTAAATCAAAAGGTTTTGGTTTCGTTGAATTTTCAACAGAAGCTGAAGCTCAAGCAGCAGTAGATAAGCTAAATGGTAGTACTCTTGATGGACGCGAAATCTTTGTAGATATCGCTCGCCCAAGCGAGAAAAAAGAAGGGGGTTTCCGAGGTAATCGCTAAACTATTTTCTTTAACAAAAACGCTCAGAAATGAGCGTTTTTGTTATGCTAAAATACCTATATCATGATAACTTTTGAGTCAAAAATAGACTCTCTCATAAGACTCAAAGAGGACACTCGACGAGCTCTAACAAAACTCAAAATCTTTACTATCAAAGACCTTCTTTACCACTACCCCACTCGTTATGCTGATGCTAGTAGTTTTGTTTCTATTGCAAATCTAAGCGAGGGACAAAATGCAACCATAAGAGGAA
The DNA here is from genome assembly GCA_035438645.1 of Minisyncoccota bacterium. GTDB lineage: Bacteria > Patescibacteriota > Minisyncoccia > Phycocordibacterales > UBA9973 > UBA4124. The sequence continues at coordinate 3,630 of DAORIU010000023.1, read as the reverse complement.
CTATCAAAAAAATAGCCAGCAAAAAATCTTGGAAAACCAAAACCGCCCTTAGTGAAGGAGTTGTGGAAGATGTTAGTGGTACTATAAATGTTATTTGGTTCAACCAGCCATACTTGGCCAAAATGCTTAGTGTTGGCCAAACAGTAGAGCTAACAGGTAAGGTTTCTATTTATAAGGACAAGCTTAGTCTAGTAAATCCGAGCACTCGTGAAGAAAAGACCTTGCCCATAGATAGCCACGACTCTCTATTTGCTACCGACAAAGATGGTGTTTTGACGCCTTTGTACAAAGAAAGTAAGGGCGTCTCAAGTGAGTGGTTCTCTCATGCTATAGCTAGAGCTTTAACAACTATAGAAAATATTCCCGACCATATCCCAGATGAGATTTTGAAAAAGTACTCCCTGCCCTCACTAAAATCTGCTTTTATTTATATCCACAATCCTAAAAAGTTTAGTGACGCTCTCAAGGCTCGCAAAAGATTTGCCTTTGATGAAATTTTTCAGATCAACCTTGCTCGTACACTCGAAAAACAAAAATTGCAAAAAGAAAAAGCTTACTCTATAGAAACAAAGTCTTTAGATATCCAAAACTTTATTTCTAGATTTCCTTTCCCTTTAACAAAAGCTCAAGAAAAATCCATAGAACATATTATGAAAGACTTGGAAAAAGACTCTCCTATGTCGAGACTTTTGGAAGGTGATGTTGGTAGTGGAAAAACAGCTGTAGCAGCAACTGCTGTTTATGCCACTGTTATGAATAGGCCAGGAGTCAAAGAAAACAAGCAAACATTTGGTTCTTTACAGGTAGCTTATATGGCTCCGACAGAGATTTTGGCGACACAGCACTTCGAGTCTTTTATAAAATACTTCCAGCATACTGGTATCTCTATCGCCTTGATCACTGGAAGTGGTTGTCGAAAGTTCCCAACAAAGGTCGCTTCTAGCCAAACTCCTTGGACAAATATCTCTAGAGGTCAGCTACAAAAGTGGATTGCAAATGGTGAAATACCAATAGTTATCGGAACTCATGCTCTTATCCAAAAAAGTCTCTCTTTTAAACACCTAGCACTAGCAATCATAGATGAGCAGCATAGATTTGGACTAAACCAAAGAAAGTCAATCGCCAAAAAAGACTCTCACTTCCCCCACCTTCTTTCTATGACAGCTACTCCTATCCCGAGAACACTAGCTCTGACTATTTATGGAGATCTTGATCTGTCTCTTTTGGATGAAATGCCAAAAGGCAGAAAGCAAATAATCACAGAAATAGTTTTACCAAACAAAAGAGAAGAAACTTACGCAAAAATAAAGTCCCTCCTACAAGAAGGTCGCCAAGCTTATGTGATTTGCCCACGTATCAACGAACCCGATCCTGAACTAGAAAAAGCTGTCATCGCCAAAAGCGTAACCGAAGAAGCAAAGCGCTTACAGAGAGATATTTTTCCACAGTACAAAATAGGCGTGCTCCACAGCAAAATGACCAAGGACCAAAAAGAGTCTGTCATGGAAGAATTTTATGAACACAAAATAGATATTTTGGTAGCAACATCTGTTGTCGAAGTGGGAGTTAATGTACCAAATGCTACATCTATCATCATCGAAGGCGCCGAGAGATTTGGACTTGCTCAGCTTCACCAGCTTCGTGGGAGGGTTATGCGAAGTAGTCACCAGCCATATTGTTATTTGTTTGCTGATGCCAAAACAGAAAAAACCAAAGAACGTATGAAGCTTTTCACACAAGCAAAAAATGGCTTTGAGCTTGCTGAATACGACCTTTCTCTTCGTGGAACAGGTGAGCTCACAGGACTTAAACAATGGGGCATCTCAGACATTGGTATGGAAGCTCTCCGAAATACCAAGCTTGTAGAAGCGGCACAAATAAGCGCCAAAGAACTCGTATCAAAAGATCCAGAACTAAAAAATCATTCCTTGCTAAAAGAAACTGTGAAGTTATACGAACAAATGCATTTTGAATAAAAAAGCCCTTCTTTAAAAGAAGAGCTTTTGAAAAAAATGAAAAGCCATTACCTTACCCAGACTTGATCCGGCAAATCTGCAAAACCAAAGCCATTTAGCCAATCCTTTGAAGAAAGGCCTGGTACAGGAGAATGTGCGACATCACACATATCACTGTAGATAAATAGTTGCTTATAAGGGTTTGCTGATGCGCTTTGAGCAGATGAACTAAATACCTTCATAGAAAAGCCTACTGTCCCCTTGTTGATAAATTTATAAGAAAGATCAACTCTTGTGGGGTCAAAAACAGGTTTTATCCTAAAGCCATCGTTGGTGGTCTTGAAACCTCTTCGAAAGGTTTTGAGTAAAACAACCACTGATGACCCTCCGGCCACAACCTGCTCACTTGTAAAAGTGAAAGTGATGACAGAAGTCGCCTCCCTAAAGAAGCCGTTAGAGGAGGTATCCCCACTTTGATTTGTCCATAAACCAGAAGACTGAACACTGTTGCAAAGTAGCCTTGGCCTAAGCTCAAGAGTATCAGTAAAGCCTGGACTATTATTAGCCCAAACAATACCAAAACTAATCTGCTTAAATGACACTGGGAACAAGCCAGTATTGCTGATGCGCAACTGGTATGTGTCTGCTTCAGTTGAGTCATTTATGACTTGGGTAACTATAGGTATCCTCTCTATGAGAAGAGTGCTCTTCAGTGGAGTAAAAAAGTTACCAAACTTATCAGTAGCATCAACTTTTTGCTCTCCTCCTACAGAAACACCTCTGACCTCATCAAGTACGATAGAAAAATCGTAATTTGAATTTGTCGGATTAACCGATAAAACAGGAACGACATAATAAAACTTTCTTGTTCCTGAAGTCAGCGGTTCATTGGTTGTTATAGAGCAAACATTACTATTAACAACTGCCTGACCCAAGAGAGAGCCCCCAGAATAGAGCTTGAGTTCCTTGATGGCGCTCGAGCCTTGTCCTTGGATAAAAAACTTGTGCAGGTTGATTGAACCTGACTGGCCATTAACTCCCACTGCATAATGAAGCACATGAGAGCTTTGTCCTTCCAAGACCACTATCCCTGCAGGATTTGTCGAATCAGCATAAGAAGAAACAGAAAAAGGTTGCGGGGCTGTACTGAAAATAGTTTTATGCCCAACAACAACATTTGTTTCGGCTGGAATTGCAGATCCTCCGTGGGTATAAAATACCTTGATCTCTACAATTAATACATCTTCAAGTCCTGTACCATTGGTAGCATTGGCAAGTATATCCGCATGAAGTTTTATGGTTAGTGTTTTAAACTGATCATAATTTTTCAAGAAGTTATCAAAAGTGAAAGTGTTGTTTACAACAGAGTCCTTTATAGGTGATGTGAAAGTTACACTTCCAGCATCTTCTATTGTAAAATAAATTCTTCTCATATAACTTCTTGGCTCACCGGCGTCTCCCAGCTTTTTCAACGACACTTCAACAGAAGTAGCCTGGAATCCATTAACGCTTCCCGTATTTAAAATACCGGAGAGTGTTATGTGACCATTTTTAGGAACCTGGATCGTTTGATCCACTACTGAAGAATCTCTTTTGAAAGAGACGTTCAAAGTCGTGTTACCCCCGCCATTATTTGGCGGCAATTTCTCTTTTCTGCAAGCAAACAAGCTAACAA
>DAORIU010000022.1:0-7768 GCA_035438645.1 Minisyncoccota bacterium | reverse complement strand
TTGAAAAGCTTGTGTCCTAACCGATAGACGATAGGGCCCTGCTTCGCCGAGGCTATGCAGGGCAGGCCTCAGTAAAGTTGCGAGAATATTCTAACATGAGTTCTCAAAAAATCAAAAACTGCCCTGTTTGGGCAGCTTTAAAGACTTAGAACAAAAAGTGAACGTTAAATTTTTTACCAGTATCTTCAATAGCAAAATAACGATCTCTTTCTCCTCCTGGCTCATAAAAGCAAAAGTTTTCGTTGTCTTCTCTTATTTGAATTTTTAACAAAAACTCACAGAGCTCTTTTGGTGCCAATATCCAAACTCTCGGACATACTCCGCTCTGAGAAGTAGACATTACTTGATTCCAGTACTCATCTATGGTTGTTTTGTCCAACTGCGGATAATCCAGAAAAGAAAAAACCAGTGGGATATTTTTACCAAAAAAGGTTTTGCCTTGTTCGTTAAAAAAAATAAGTCTGTTTGAAAAATACGGGGGCAATTTTGCTACTCCAACAATATTTCTCTCGTAGACTGTTTTTGGAAGATACTTTTTGTAGTCAACAGTTTCTTTTTTTGAAAAAGGGAAAAAAACTATATCGGCTTTAAGCCAATTAGTATTTGCTTTTGTTAACATAATAACGGGTTTTGTTTGATTGTTTTTTACCACAAAGCTTAATTATTGGCAAATAGGGAAGTATTCTGTTATTATTTCTGTACCAAAAACCCTGCGCGGTTAGCTCATATGGTTAGAGCGCTACATTGACATTGTAGAGGTGAGAGGTTCAATTCCTCTACCGTGCACAGCAAAAGGTAAGATAACTAAACTGCTTTAGGTATCGTGAGGAAGTGGACACCGGAGTCATATTTCCTTATCAAAGAAAATAGACGAGGTGGTGCGTAGACAAGCCTGTTGCAACAGGCTTAGTCGAACGAGATCCCTTTTTTAGTTAGCCTGACGAAACGAGAGTTGAGTAAGATCCCTACTGATCAGGCAATATAAAAACACCATACATAGTGGTGCTTTTTGAAAACGTTAATACTAAAGTCTTTCAGCAAAAACCTGGTCATCGTCTGAGTTTAAATATTCAAGATCTAAAAACACAGAATTTAACAAGTCCATAGCTTCAAGTGTGTTGCCACCCTTAATAATAATACAAGGAGTGTCAAAGTCGGGATCAAGTTCAAGGTTTTTATTACTTGATAAAATCTTATTTAGCTCGTTTTCAGGAGCAAAGATTCTTAAGGTAATATCCTTTTTTGTTATTTTTTCGTCCAATTCTGAAAACTCGTCCTGAAATATAACAATTCTTCCTTTCTTGGTTTCTTCTTCACCTGTAAAAGGAGAGACTCTGGTTCCGTAAACTACTTCCATATACTATTTTTTGGTTTAGATATAATTATATATTAGTTTTGCAAAAAGTCAAACTCTAAATTTAGAGTGTTTGACTTAAGTTTATATTTGCGTAATATAAAGACAAAATAAAACTGTAAATGCAACAAAAACTGTTCATTGATTTAAACGAAGATTCAAATTCACCATCAAAAAAGATTCCAAAAGACCACCATTACGAAGAAGAATTTCCAGACCTTGATTTTATATTGATGCCATACGCTTTTATTTTAGGTATTAAAAATCCAAAAGATATTAATTCTGGTAAAAGGAAGGCCTTTTTAAAAGAACTTTTTTCTAAAAATCAAAAAAAGCACTACTTAAAGCTGTCAGAAAGTATCGACAGCTTTATAAAAAAAGAGTCTATTTGGTTTAAAAAGGATTCCCAAAAAGCATTAAAAGGATCAAATATATTATCATCTTATGATCTTGAAAAAATACTTGCTTCTGGTGTGGCAGAAATAAAACTCCGCCATAAAAGCCTTTTTAGGGTTAAGGATAACTTCAGAACAAATCTACCAAAATCAGAGCCTCCACTTATGTTTGGTAAAATTGCTAGGTATCTAAACAATGGGGCAAACAGTGAATTTTGGTATGAAGAAACAGGGAAGGAGATCGCTCAACTTTTTCCTGGGTTTGATTCTGATCTCATCGCTTCACTTTTAGCAAGTACTTCTATTCGAGCAGACCTTCCTTCAAACATTACGAAGTCTTTTAAGGCGCTTGATCAATTTTTTAAAAATGAGGTATACGTTGTTCCGTTTGGCAAAAGAGCCGACGGAAAAACAAAAGAAACTTATTTTCCAGGCCACTTAGATGCATCTATGCATCACTTAGATCTACTAAAAAAGGGAGTTCCGTTAACTTACTCTTCTGAGGAAGGAACAAAAAATGGTCGTAAGATCAAAAACTTTAAAGATGCCATGATGTCAGTAAACGTTCACGCTATCGTTGATGACATATGGCTTTGTAGAGCTTTTGGTTGCGACAGAAAAAGGATCCTTGGAAACGGTCGTATAGCTACTCAATCTCCAACTGATGCAATTTATGACGCTACGGAGTGGTACCTTCAAACACTCGCTAGTCTTGTAGCAAAGAAAGCTAGGGGATTGTGCGCAATGATTTGGGTAGGTAAAAGACAAGAAACAACCAAAGGTGAAGTTAAGTACACTGATCTTATAAAAAAGCGACTTGACCACGGGTTGTTTGAAGGTCAATATGGAAACTTAAGAGCTTCAGAAAAAGAAGGTGGTGGAATTGAATTTGAATCACTTTAAGAACCCTTTATTCAAAAGGGTTTTTTTATATACCTTTTCAGCTAATGACAAGCTTACAAGATGTGTTAAAAGGGTTATAATTAATAAAAATAACGTAAAGATGAAAAATCTTTTTGACAAACAAACAAGTAAACGTCTAAGTACAAAAAAGTCTGATTTTTTATTTGCGTACCTTCCGCTCGATTTAGTAATTCGTTTTCCTCAAGTAAGGGAAACATTTGAACAATCAGAGTTACAAGAACTTGCTGATGATATTGCAAATGACGATGTTATTCAACCCAGCATAGTATTTAGATTTTCCGAAAAAGATTTTTATACTTATGTTGAGATTTTGAACAAGATTTCTAATACAAGACTTAATGTTGATGGTGCTCCTTTTGAACAAGATTCAAAGGGAGCAAGATGGTTCTATGTTTTAATTGCTGGAGAGCGTCGTTTTCGAGCCCATAAACTTCTTTGGGATGAAGGATGTAGTGATTGCAAGAAAAAATCCGAAGAACAAAACACACCTCTCAAAATAGGTGAGTGTTACAAAAAGCATGATGTTCTGGTTTATGGGAAAATTAAAGTCAATATGGGGATCAACCAAAAACTAGAGCGTGCCAAAAGTATTCAGTTTCGGGAAAATCTTTATGTAAAACCTCCAGTTGAACAAGAAGCGCAAGCTCTCAGAAATTACTACAACTACCTTAAGGAAATTGAGAATGGGTTAACTATTTCAGGATTTGCAAAGAAAGTAGGCTTTTCCGCAGAAAGGGTAAAAAAAGCAATTTGGTTTTGTGATTTACCCAGTAAAATTAAAATGGCCGTAAAAGAAAAGCTAATATCCTACGGAAATGCCCTCGAGGTATATAAAATAACTCAGATTCAAAATATTGATCCTCAGACTAGAGCAAGGATCGTTGATCAAGAAACTGATTATTTACTTATACACCCAAAAATCAAGGTAGAAGACTACAGAATAAGAGTTAAAAGTATCATTGAAAGTTTTCAAACACTCTCGCTTTTTGATCTTAATTCTTTGGCAATGAACACAAAACAAAAGCGTAAGGTGGTTGAAAGGAATTCAATTCAGGCTCTTGTTCTTTACTCAGGCTATCTTGATAAGGTCTCTCTTTTGCGTTTCCAGGGAGTTATCGGTAAGGGGAAAATGTTTTCAGAAGAATCCCCAACAAAGTGGCTCCAAAAAATACTGCAAAATGTTCAAAATCTTGGACCAACAGTTCGTAACGGTAAAATCTTGAAGCTTTTTAGTGACTTAGACACACAATCAAAGCCGGCCTCTTAAAGGGTTGGCTTTTTTATTTTCTATGCTTTATCCAAAGGTAAGCGTCTTCGATGGCTTTTACAGCATCTCCTGAAGCAATGTTATTTTGGTGATAGCGGATATTTGTGATATCTCCAGCAGCCCAAATGCCTTCTACAGAAGTTTTCTGTGTCCAAGGGTCTATAACTATCTTGCCTGTACTATCTACCTCTACCAAGTCTTTCATAAAGCCTCCATTTGAGATTTGTCCTATTTCGACAAAGACTCCAGAGATATTCAAAGTCTCTTCTTCGCCAGTGTCTTTGTGTTTGATACGAATACCAGAAACAAAGTTCTCTCCCAAAACTTCCAAAGTCTCAGCATTTGTGATGATGCGTACCTTGGGGTCTTGTTTGATTTTTTCTACAGTTATTTCATCTGCTTTGAAAGTTTCGTTTCGGTGTATCAAAGTAACGGTTTTACAATACGCGGATAGCTGAGCGACAGTTTCAAAAGCGGCATTGCCTCCACCGATCACTACCACATCCATGTCAGAGAAAAGCGGGCCATCACAAGAAGCGCAGTAGGTGAGACCTTTGTGCTCTAGTCTATCTGCTCCGATAGCCTCAAGTTTGCGACGACTTGAGCCAGCTGTGACAAGTACGCTCTTGGCTGAAAAAGTCTCGCCAGAGGATAAAGATACCTCAAAATAGCCGTCTTTTTTGGAGACTGCTTGGACATACACACCCTCCTTTATCTCTAGATATGAGCCCTTGTAGGCCTCTACGTGAGCCTTCAGGCTCTTGGCTAGGTCTGCGCCACTAATATGTGGGGTTCCAATCCAGTTTTGGATATCTTCAGAAACGATACTTTGCCCGCCAAATTCACTAGTAACTAGCAAGGTTTTGAGTTGTTTTCTGGCAGCATAAACACCAGCAGAGCATCCCGCCGGCCCACCACCAATAATGATAAGTTCGTAATTCATAGGAATGAGTATAACATGGGTAATTTTAATTTAATAAAAAACTTTTTTATTTTACAGTTTTTTTGTTGTACAAATGTTCCTTGACTTTGTCAATCAGGGAGGGTAGAGTGGAGAAAATTTATAAAAATGAACCGATTAAAAATCGCATATCAAAATATGCCTGACCATCTTCGCAAGGAATATCCTTATGAAGAAATTCTGAAGTATACATTTACAGGATTTCCTGAGTTAACAAAAATTCAGGATTGGTACGACAATCAAAAAGAGAAATTAACCGTAGAAGGCGCAGCTTGCCTTACCGTATTAGCATCAAGAAAAACAGCTTTTGAAAATGGGGCAACTAATGAGCAAGAACTCCAAGCAGCTTATGATAATATCATTGACCGGGTATTTAAGATGGTTAAGGAGATGTCCGAAAGAGGTATGCTGATGCAGCTAGGAGAGACTGCTATGGAAAAAGGGAATTAACCAAAGGAGCTTCGGCTCCTTTTTCTTTTTGCTCCGCACCTGGGACGATGTTCGAAGTAGTCTAGTGGTATAATTAAAAATATGAAAACCTATGGAAAAGCAGTACTAGTAATTATGGCTATCTTTATAACAGTCTTCATTATTCGGCAAATAATTATAAGTGTTGGAAATACTCGTGCACTGGAGGCTCTTTCATCAGTTCAAACTTATTCTTCAGACTATTACTCAAAAAGTGAAACCTATGAAGGTTTTTGTACCGATGAAAAGGTAAGTAGTTTAATACAGCCTTTCATATCTAAACCTAAGGTGACAGAAAACGAGGAGCTTGATAAACAATACAAGTTGATAGAAGAGCAAACTGGTGGCAGGGTTTACTGTTTTGGTGATAAAGAAAGATACGAGGTAAATATACGTTTTAGGTTAAACAATGTTCTTGCTCGTTATTGTAAAGTTAGAAATATTGACGAGAAACCTTACTGTTCTCACAATACTCCATAAAACTTATTTCTTATTTCTTCTTAGAAACGCTGGTATTGCACCCCAGTCTTCTTCGGTATTGTCTGTGTCTAGCACTTCAGTTTCGTCAGATTTTACTTCTGGCTTTTGAACCATTGGGTTCACATCTTCTTTCTTTTCTACCTTTGGAGCGTTGAAGATTTGTTGTGGAGTTTGAGAGCCAAAGAGATTGTTTTTCTTTGTGCCTTCTGTAGGGAAACCTGTTGCAATAACAGTGATTTTCATTTCACCTTTTTTGATTCGATCATCAGAGATAGTTCCGATGATAACGCGAGCGTCTTTGTCGATACTTTCGGTGATAACTTTTGCTGCTTCTTGGAATTCACTCATTGTTAGGTCATCGTTTGTAGAGATAGCAAAGAGAACTCCTTTGGCACCGTTGATAGAGATATCAAGAAGTGGAGAGTTGATAGCTTGTACAGCGGCCTTTTGAGCGCGGTCTTCACCAGAGGCAAAACCAACTCCCATAAGAGCAGTACCTGCGTCTGTAAGCACGCTTTTCATGTCGGCAAAGTCAACGTTGATGATTCCAGGAGAAGAGATAAGCTCTGAGATACCTTCTACAGCTTGACGAAGAACTTCGTCACATTTTGCAAAGGCGTCTTTGAAAGTAGTGTCTTTACCAGCGATAGCAAGAAGGCGATCGTTAGGGATAACAATGATTGCATCTACTTCTTTTTCTAGCTCTTCGATACCGCGATCAGCGATACGCATGCGTTGGTTACCTTCAAAGAAAAATGGCTTTGTAACAACAGCAACAGTGAGGATGCCTTGTTCTTTGGCAGCACGAGCCAAAACTGGTGCTCCACCTGTACCTGTTCCACCACCCATTCCACAAGCAATGAAAACCATATCAGCGCCTTTTACAGCGTCTTGGATTTCTGCTTTTGTTTCTTCAGCAGCTCTCATTCCGATATCAGGGTTCATCCCAGCACCAAGACCTTTGGTGAGGTTTTTACCAAGGTGAATTTTTTTCTCAGCGTTTGATTTGTGCAAATCTTGCACATCTGTGTTCATAACGATAAAGGCCACGTTTTTAACTTTGGCATTTATCATGTGATTTACAGCGTTACAACCAGATCCACCCACACCAATAACCTTGATGCGTGCAGCGGTTTCAATTTCAGGGCTTATTTTAGGCATAGTTTTTCTCTCTTTTCCACTTATTTACTATACCGATATAGTATCAGACCTTTTAAAAAGGGCAATAACGTTGACAGTTGACACTTTAGTGTTATTTTATGGCATCAATTGTTTAAAAAAGTTTTTGAGCACGGAAAGAAGTCCTTCATTTTCTATTCTAGGAGAAGATTTGTTGCTAGATTTGTTTTTATCAAATTGTGATACAGCTAAAGCATAGGCTACTAGGAGTTGTTGGTCTTTGATAAGACCTTTGGAACTCGGAAATTCTACAAAGCCTCTACGAACTGGGATCTTAAGCATTGTCTTGGCGACATTTTCTATGTTGTTGATGTGAGAGCCTCCACCGATGATGACCGCACCTGCCGGCAAAAGACCACTGCGTCCAATCTTTTTAAAATATTTATCAATCAGCTCAAATATATCTGAGAGTCTAGCTTCGACTATCTCTTCGATTTTCTTTTTTGGAACACTTTGGAAACTTACTACTCCAAGCTTGATACTCTCTGCTTCTTCTGGAGTTATGCGCAAGCCAAGAGCTAAGTCTTTGGTGATGTTTAGAGAACCTATATCAAAAACATGGACAGAAATAAGAGTGTTGTTTTCAAAAACAGACACCGAAACTGTTTCTTCTCCGATGTCTATAAGAGCACAGCCAAAGTTTTTTTGTAAATCGGACAAAAGGAGCGCTTGAGTAGCGATAGGGTTGGCAGTAAAGCCCAAGACTTTTATACCAGCGTCTCCAAAGACTCCGAGGAGAT
>DAORIU010000021.1:0-7797 GCA_035438645.1 Minisyncoccota bacterium | reverse complement strand
CTTCGTAGCTTTAGCGGAGGAAGGATCTTTTGATTTGTTGTCTTTTGCCATCCTGTGTATATAAAATAAGGTTTTTGTAACGATTTATTATATCAAATTTTGTTACTTTTTCCTATTTGACGCTACATACCAAATATGATATAATATAAAAGATAACAATAGTTCTTCATTTTAAAGAAAAAACATATGAACCAAAGAGAAACTCTCGTAAAGTTTAAAGTATGGAAGACTATAACACTAGGTTTACATACTACAACCGAGGAGTATCGTCAAAATCTTGTCAAAAATCATTGTATTTTTTCAATGATAGCTTATGAAATTTTGAGTAAATGTGATTTCTCTAAGACAAAGCAGGAGATTAACCTTTTTAAAGCAACAGTTGGCGAACTTGGATTTGAATCGCCTACAACCTACCAAGAGGTTTGCGACAAGTTAACGGACCTTGGTTATAAAATATGTTCTGCTGAAGTTGGACCTTCCTTAAGGACTGAATATAAAGAACAAGCCGAGGGAGATATTGCTTTGATTTGCATGAATGCAGTAATCTGCTATCACAATGCTCCATTTATTTTTTGCTTGGGTTTAAAAGAAGGTAAGAATATTCTTGGTGACTATCGAGCCTGGCCTGATGATGAGTTACATCCTGAAAGGGAAATAATTTTCAGCAATTAAAGCTATCAGAAAAACAATCCGACTAAAGACCAACTAAAAATTGGTCTTTTTATTTCCTAAGCACTTTTGCAAGCCCACAATACTCACAATCTTTATTGTCGCCGTAGCCTTTGTGATTACATTCTCTGTTTATCCATTCCCCACTCTTGAGTGCTTCGTCATATTCTTTTATGTCTCTAACCAACAAATCAATCTGGTTCTCAGAAATGCGTGTCTCGTAGAGCGCATTTTTTTCTTTTTTGTCAGCTTCAACAAACAGAAGCCTTGAACTTGTGACTTCTTTTTTCTCAGCCCCACGGACAAGATATGAATACATAGCAAGCTGGCGCATTAGATCAGAGAGTTTGCCTTGTTCATTTATTTTCTCTATAGAGCTCGCTGTTTTAACAGATCCAGTTTTAAAATCAGTAACAACTATATCTCCTCCTTCTGGTCGCTCAGTCAGGTCTATCTTTCCGTACATCATGAGGTTTGGCAGATTTGGATCTCGGAAAGAAACTGATCTTTCACTCACTCTGTCTTTTGCCAAGTGCGGATAGTACTCTTCTAGCCAGTTTGTAACGGCTTTGAGTGCGTCTTTGTGAAGGCGTTTCAACTCTTTTGCTTCTGTAACGCCTTCTCTTTGGAGTTCTTTTTCTACTTTTTCTTCCAAATCTTTTGCGCTTGGTTTTTTGTCCGCCTTCAAAATATATTCGATGGTGCTATGAACAGCACTTCCGAGAGCCAGAGACACGCTTTTGACCTCAGGGAGTTTCAAGAAGTTTCTAAAATACCATTTCCAAGGACAATCAAAAAAGTTATTTAAGAGTGTCACAGAAACTTTCAAGCTTTCATAGTTTTCTTTTACATAGTTTTTTATATCTTCTGTGACGTCACCTAGTTCTTTGGAAGGACTTTGTACATAGATCTCTGGGCCACTAGAGAGGAGCTCTTTTTCTGTTTGATCTGCATCTTTTCTTACAAAGTGAACATCTGATAAATCACTTATCATATTTGCCAGCTCAAGAGCTTTGCCATCATAAGTTTTACTAGCAAAAGAAATACTACAAGACTCCTTGGCTCTCGTGATAGCCACATATAGTTCGCGCCTTGCCGCAGCACTATCGCGTTCATTGATATGAGCCTTGATGCTTTCAGGAAGAGTAAAGGCTTGTCTTTTGCTACTCATAAGAGTTTCTTCGTTCATATGAGCCACCCAAACATTTTTGTATTCCAAACCTTTTGATCGGTGAAGTGTCATAACTGATATACCAGAGTTTGCTCCAAAGCTCGCAAGCTCGACATTTTGACCATACTCTTCTAGTCTCAAAAGATACTGTATAAACGAAGAGAACGATCCGCCTATATGCTTTTCTTCCCACAAAATTGTCGCGTGCAAAAACGATCGGACTACCTCAGTGTTAACAAGGATTTCTTCATGAGTTTGAGAGGATTTGATAAGTAGTTCAGTACCGATAGTGCTAACAACTTCTGATATTCTAGAGTGACTCAAAAGCTCTACCCAAGAAAGAAGCTTTTTACCCCAAAGAGATATAGGACTTTCTCCTTCAAAAAGAGTGTTTTTACTTCCGTACAAAACAAGAGTGTCTAAATCCAAAGCCCCACCTTTGTTTTGGTGAAGCATTTGATGAGCAGAAAAAGGGCTAACACCAGAGTATTTATCAAGCAAACTCTCTGCAAGCAAAACACTATCAAACGGGCTCTCTATGATACGCAAAACTCTAAGTAAACTCTGCGCACCAGAAACATCAAAAAGAGAGCTTCCAAGTGGTGCTGAAACTGGTAAATTCATATCTTTCAAAATACTGAGTGCGCTTCGAACATGTCGATTTTTGGGCACCAGAAGGGCGCAATCTTCTGGCTTGGCGCCAAGGTCCATCTGCTTTTTAAAAAACATCCCAGCGCCGATTATTTCATCTCTTTCATATACGTATTCAAACAAAGAAACTTTTTCTTCTCCGGAAACATTACTCTTTAGTTTTTCTTGGGTAACAGAGCTTTGGAGTAGCTCGTCAGCCAGAGAGAGAATATTTGAAGTCGAACGATAGTTCTCTGAGAGAGTTATCAGCTCTGCTTTTCCAAAGGCAGTAGCAAAGTCCTCAAAGTATGAAAGTGATGCGCCAGAGAATCCATAGATGAGTTGTCTATCGTCCCCTACAACAAAGATATTTGGTCTTTCTGTTTCTTGCCAGACCGCTCTAAGAAAGGCATTTTGCACACCACTAGAGTCTTGATGTTCATCTATCAAGATGTACTGATATGTCTCTCTGATGTCTGCCCTAGCACTCTCAGAGAGTTCCACTATCTTTACTGCGTATTCTAAAACATCATCATAGTCCATAAGGGAGCGCTCTTTTTTTAGAGCCTCATAAAGGCGATAGAACTCAACAACTTCTTTAGTTCTCTCTAAACTTTCGATCTTTTTCTCTATTTCTTTTTTTAGCTCTCCCTTGCTCTCTCCGCGAGTTGAAATATTCTCTGGGTCTTGCTTCAAGAAAGAAATCTCACTGTCTACCTCTTCCAAAAACTTCTCTGGTGAAAAACGCTCTCTTTTTAAAATAGAGATCAAAGACTTAAGGTCGGAGAAATACTGTGACGGATTGGTGCGTGGTCTGATGTGCTCCCATTCATATTCATGCAAGATCTCATCAACCAAAAGTATGTTTTCACTATCTTCCAAAGTTTTTGGTGCAATATCAAAACCTATCGAAGAATAATACTTCTCTACTATATCTCCAGCAAAAGAGTGGAATGTACTGATGTGCACTTCTCTTGCAGTGCTTCCAATATAAGACTCAAGTCTCGCGCGCATCGCCGAAACTCCGCTTCTAGTAAAGGTAAGGCACAGAACACTATCTGCTCCAACATCAGTCTTTTTTAAGATATTTGCAATACGAAGTGCCAAGACCTGAGTCTTACCAGTACCAGGGCCAGCTACAACCATAACAGGGCCTTCTATGGCCTCTACAGCCCTTTTTTGGGCTGTATTTAAGGATTTTATGGCCTGGTCAAAGTCTTTCATAGACTCATTTTAACATACAGGCAGAGGGTAGGAGATTCGAACTCCTGAACGAGTTGCCCCGTTGCCACCTTTCTCCCACACATTGCGGGCCATGTGAGTTAAGTACCCATGACTACAAGCATTATAAGGCTTTTTCATGGACTTTTCCAACACACTTTTGAGGCAAGTGAGTCGGGTCTGAAATGCCAACAAATGCCAATTTTACACGAAAGCAACATGTTCAAAATAAGATCAAAAAATGTTAAAATACAAGTATGATAAAGGATTTGAGCAACCACTTGACGGATCAAGAATTCTTCACTCATGTGAAGTTTTTTGATATGGTTCTCAATAAGAAGAATCTTGACCCAGAATTAAATGGAGAAATAAGTACACACTACCTCTCTATTGGGGACGAAGACTCATATCAAAGGTTTTTAAGGCTTTATGATTTTGTTGATTATCAAGATTTGCCAGTTAAAATTATTAAATCTTATTACGACAAGATAGAGGATTTTGTTAAATCTTATACATCAAAACCAGGTAATCCCACAAAAGAAGAGATTACTAAGATATATGACAAGATTAGTAAAGAAAAGAATATAAAATATTCTGAATCTGGTCGAATGTCTTGGGCATGGATTAATGTATACGATGCTACACGTTTTTTACCGTATGAATATGAAATTTCTGAAAAAATTAAAGATGAGTATAAAGAAAAAATAGATGATTATTTACAAAAATTAATAGACGGGAGACTTTCTCTCGTTAAAAAGAACTACTACACTTTTCCAGTACTTAAGGAAGCATTCATTAGGTTAATTGAGGAAAGAGGTATGCTTCAACTTTTTGGTAGAAATTTTGTTATAAAAGAAGAAGTATACGAATCAGGAAATCTTAAAAAAGATTCAAATTTTTGTATTATACAAACAGCATATGCACTTCAATATCTTGGCTACTTAACCGTTAATAATGTATGGAGAGATGATTTATACGGCGACTCAAAAACAAGATACTATGTTGCTTTGAATATCACCGTAAACGATAGTTTTGTAGACGAAATTAATAACAGATATAAAAAAGCAAATCCGAAAAACATAATAACTAACTTTGATAAACAAAAAGGACTTTTAAAGTTTGCTGGCGAGGAGATAAATCTATCGCTAAAAGGCAAGGAAACTGATGCTTCCATGCTTATGGATACTTTATATAGAAGAGATGATACAGATTGGGTATATAACGATGAAATTATGTCTGACTGGAAATTTAATGATGCAGATATAAAAAAAGCTCCAAAAAATAAAGTCTATTTCGCAGCAAAGAAAATAAATGAAAAAGTTGCAATGAAAACTAAGATTGAAGATCTTATTGAATTTACTACTGAAAAAGCAAGGATAAATCCTCGCTACAATAAAATTGATGAATAATTTATAAATCGCAATAAATTTTTATAAATACCCCTAATATATCCTGAAGTTATCCTTCGGGATTTATTAGTTAACTATAAAAGCTTATATGCAAAAACAAAAACTCACATGGTCAGTTACTGCTCGCAAAGTAATTGATCTAACAAAAAACGGATATAATCCGCGAAAGTTAAGTGAAAGCGAGCGAAGAGATTTGGAAAAGTCTATTAAGGAATTCGGAGCAGTCGTACCGATAGTACTCAATATCGGCTCACGAACTAATATTATTATTGGTGGCGAACAGCGACTTAAGATTTATGCTGATCTTGGTATAGCAGAGGTTGAATGCATGATTCCTTCACGGGAACTAACACTCGAGGAAGAAAAAGAACTTAACTTGAGACTCAATAAAAATACTGGTTCTTGGAATGAAGAACTCTTAAAAGAGTTTGATATGGACATGCTTCTTGACGTCGGTTTTGGTGACGAAGAACTTCAAAATTTGTTTGACGATGTTGATATGGCTGAGGATGATTTTGATTTAGACAAAGCCATTAAAGAAACTCCTATTGCTAAAGTAAAGTCTGGAGAAATTTATGAACTTGGGAAACACCGCCTTTTAGTTGGAGATTCTACGGATGAAGATCAGGTTAAAAAGCTAATACAAGATGATTTAGCAGATATCGTATGGATGGACCCTCCGTATAATATTTCATGGGATTATGGTGGAAAATATAATGGGAGCTATAAAGACAATAAAAGTGAAGAGGAATACTCTGAATTTATTAGTAAGAGTATGGAAACAGCAAAAAAGTTTGCCAAACCAGATTCACACTTTTTTTACTGGTCTGATCCTAACAGTATAGGATTATCACAATCTCTTTACGACAAGCATGGAATCAAGAAAAGAAGAGTATGCCTTTGGATAAAATCAAACCAGAACTGCACTCCGAAAATTGCTTGGAATAGACTGTACGAGCCTTGCACATATGGCACAGTAAATGAGCCATATTTAAATCCAAACTTCAGGAATGCAAATGAAATTCTTAATCAAGAAGTAACTACAGGAAATCAAGTCTTGGATGAGTTACAAGATATGATAGATCTTTGGCTTGTTAAAAGAGACAACACTCAAAGCTACTTACACCCCACACAGAAGCCTGTCACCTTGAATGAAAAACCTTTCAAAAGATGTTCAGCACCTGGACATATTATCTTTTCAGGGTTTGCAGGAAGTGGTAGTGATTTAATTGCATGCGAACAGTTAAATAGGGTTTGGCGTGGGGTTGAGAAAGATTTAGTCTTCGCAACTATCATTATCGACAGATGGGAGAAATTTACCAACCTTAAAGCTAAGAAAATATATGAAAGTAAATAAAGGAGATATTTTCAAAATTGGAAATCATGTTGTTGGATGTGGCGACTCAACAGACAGAGAATTTGTAAAAAAGGTAATCGGTACAAATAAGATACGCACGATACTATGCGACCCTCCATACGGAGTGGCGTATGTCGAGAACAAGAAAGGATTTGCAAAGCTTGGAGTTAAGGATGAAAGAATAATCGCTGGTGATCATCTCCAAAGTGAAGCCGAGTATGAAAACTTTACTAAAAAGTATCTTGGTGTAGTTATTCCGTATCTTGAAGAACATAATGCCGTTTACATCTTCAATGCAGATCCAATGTTCCCAAGTCTACGTTCTGGGATGAAACAAGCGGGCTTCTATTACAGTCAAATGATTATTTGGCTCAAGAATCAAACTGTTATGAGCCGAAAAGATTATTTGTCTCAATATGAGTTGATTGCATATGGATGGTTTGGAAAGCACAAAATGGAAAGATCTAAATCAAAAAATGTCCTCTACTATCCAAGACCGAGTAAGTCAAAACTTCACCCCACCCAAAAACCAATTGGGTTATTAAGACGAATAATTCCTGATTCAACTACAGTCGGAGATATAGTTTATGACCCATTTCTTGGAAGTGGTTCAACCGCTATTGCATGTGAACACTTAGGTCGAAAGTCTATCGGAATAGAACTTGATGAAGAATATGTATTCATTATCCTACAAAGGCTTGAAAAATTAACTGGTAAAAAACCAATAAAGATTTAGTTGTATGAATGAAGAAGACTTTACAAAAGATCCATACAAAAAACAAACGTACGAAACGTATGCTCTTTGGAAGTCTCTTCCTTCATTTCTAAAAGGACAGCCAAGGGTAGCACTTGAAAAGTTTGGTGTTGAGGAAGAAGTAGTCTTTGAATTGCTTACAATAAAAACTCAATTGGATTTTTCAAAAAAGTATAGAGTTGATACTGGCACATTAACTGACTGGAACAAAAGACTTGAGAAAGATGGACTCATAAAAGGTATCAACTCTTGGGCGAGAAAACTAACACCAAATGTCATTTTTGCCTTGTATAAAAACATTATTAAAAGTGGTCGAGCTCATGAAGTTAAGGCATGGTTTGAAATCGTAGAAAATAACTAATATGACTAAGCCAATTAATCTAGAAGAAATAAACAACATTCTATCGGACACAATTCGCAAGGTGTTGAACAAGGAAATGTCACTCAAGCAGGCATCTATGATCGCCAAGCTTACTTCTACGCTTTCAAAGAACATTGTGAATACAGAACTGAAAGAACGAGTCGAATTTTTAGAACAAGCACTTAAATCAAAAAGATAACCATGAAAAATCTAGCAAACCTTTTA
>DAORIU010000020.1:0-8420 GCA_035438645.1 Minisyncoccota bacterium | reverse complement strand
TTTTATTGTAAAATACAGCTTATATATGGCATCCCTAGAAGAGCTCCGAGAGGAGAGACTGAAAAAGAAGGCTATTCTCGAGGAGAAGGGCTTTGACCCTTATCCCAACGAATCCCACAGGACTGATACTGTAGAGGTCTTTTTGGATCGTTTTTCACTATACGAAAATGGTAAAGACCTGGTGACTATAGCCGGACGTATCATGAGCAAGCGCGGGCAAGGAGCGATCACGTTTTGTGATATTTTTGATGGTACAGCGCGTGTACAGGTAGTATTTAAACGAGATGAAATGAGCGAAGAACTCTATGATCTTTTTATTGAGACAGTAGATGTGGGTGACTTTATAGAAGCCACAGGAACAGCTTATACAACACAACGTGGCGCGCAGAGTCTATTTGTCTCTGGATGGCGAATGCTGTCCAAGAGTTTGCGACCTATTCCAGACGGATATTTCGGTATAGAAGACGAAGAAGAAAAGCTCCGCCGTCGCTATCTCGATATTCTCCAAAACAAAGAAGTTGCTGATATGGTGAAGAAGCGTTCAGTATTTTGGAACTCTATGCGAAGCTTTTTGCTTGCGCAAGACTTTGTAGAAGTAGAAACACCGGTACTAGAGAACACTACAGGAGGAGCTGATGCGCGTCCATTTGTGACACATCACAACGCTCTTGATATCGATGTGTACCTGCGTATCTCAGCTGGTGAACTCTGGCAAAAGAAACTCATGGTAGCAGGTATCCCTCGCACGTTTGAGATCGGACGCATTTTCAGAAATGAAGGGATGAGTACTGAGCACCTCCAAGACTACACACAGATGGAGTTTTATATGGCTTATAGTGATTACAAAAAAGGTATGGAAATGATCAAGGCTCTGTATCGAGAGATCGCTATGAAAACATTTGGTACTACTACATTTACGATCAAAGGCTTCACTGTGGACCTAGAAAGCGAGTGGGCGATGTATGACTTTTGCGCACTTATCAAAGAGCACTATGGTATAGATCCACTACAGACTTCTGTCGAAGATATAGAATCAGCGCTCAAAAAGCATGATATCGAATACGACAAAGCCACTCTTTCTATCGAGCGCGGTGTGGATTTGCTTTGGAAAAAGATCCGCAAATCTCTCGGTGGGCCAGGATTTCTCATCAACGTACCTGTATATCTCGAACCACTAGCAAAGAAAAATAGAGATGGATCAGAAACTGTCGAACGTTTCCAAGTATTGATTGCAGGCTCTGAAGTCGGCAAAGGCTTTAGTGAGCTCAATGATCCAGTAGACCAACGCGCACGATTCATGAAGCAACAAGCACTCCGAGATGCAGGGGACGATGAAGCACAAATGGCTGATATGGAATACGTCGAAGCTATGGAGTATGGTATGCCACCAGCCTTTGGCTTTGGTGTCTCTGAGCGACTATTTTCGTTCCTTCTCGACAAACCTGTCCGCGAAGCACAAATCTTTCCTTTGATGAAGCCTAAGAATGAGTAAGGATGAAAATCACTAAACTTGAACAATCAGATTTAAATGCGCTAGATAATTTGAAGGCAAAGGCGTGGTCTACTGCTGACAAAGAACACTATGGCGAAATCTTGCCAAACTTTTTCAAAGAGGAAATTACTCTACTAGCAAAAGAAGATGAGGAAGTTATCGGATATATTACGATTATTTGTGACAGTGGTGTCGCACAAATAGAGCCTCTCATGGTTGACCCTGACAAAAAAGGGCAAGGCATTGGTTCAGCACTCCTACAAGAAGCCGAAAAGTTAGCAAAAGAAAAAGGTATTCACAAACTCTGGCTTGAAACAGGTGAAGACTGGAAAGCAAAAGATTTCTATCTAAAGCATGGCTATACTGTCCGTGCAGATCTACCAAATCATACCGGTGGATACAACTTTGTTTTAATGGATAAGATGATTTAAAAAATAATATGAAAAAGCCAACTCTTCTAGTTACATTAGGTTTTCCAGGCTCTGGCAAATCATACTTTTCTGAAAAAATTTCAAAAGAAAAAGGATTTTTTCATATCAATTCTGACGTCATTCGATTTACACTTTTTAAAAACCCTTCGTTTACAAAAGAAGAACATGAAGGAGTTTTTGCGCTGATGGATCTCATAACAGAAAACTTACTCAAATCTGGCATAAGCGTTATATATGATTGTAATACAAATCTTAGTTCACACCGAACAAGAATAAGGAACTTGGCAAAGAAATCTAAAGCTAATCATTTCTTGGTTTGGATAAAAACAGATGTAAAATTAGCTGAAAAGAGACTGGGGAAAAGATTTAAAATAAAAGATGGAAAAAAGAAACTCATGTACAGACCTGTGACCCTTGAAACTCTCCACAAGTTAAAAAATGAAATGCAAATGCCAAAAGGTGCCGAAAAATTTATAATAATAGAAGGACACTTACCATTTTCAAAACAAATTAAAGAATTAGAGAAAGTGCTAAAATAAACATATGAAAACAATACTTGTAGACGCGGTAAATACTGCAATAGTAAAAAATGGGGAAGGGAAGTTTGTGAAGTTCCAAGAGCTTTTTGATTTGCTCGAAACATACCCGAACAACAAAATCATTGTGACAAATGCAAATGATGAACAAATGATTGAGTTTGGACTAAATGACGTGCCATATCCAGTCTTTACTATGAAGCACAACCCTGATAAGCCAGACCCTATATATTTCAAGACGCTTTTGGAACAATACCATTTTGAGCCTTCAGATGTTATATATTTCGAACACAATCCTGACGCTGTAGCTTCTGCACAATCAGTCGACATAACGACCTGCCATTACAACAAAGACACTCGCGACCTTGTTGCGCTAAAAGACTTTTTGGATAACAATTTATAATATGAACCAAGTCATTTTAATTCACGGCATGCCAGACAAAGAAGAGTATTTTTCTGATGTGAAGCCTTCTTCTTCAAACAAGCATTGGTTTCCTTGGATGCAGAAAAAACTAGCAATGAAAGAGATTCTTTCACAGGCTCTAGAAATGCCTCATCCGTACAACCCTATATACGAAGACCATTGTGAAGTTTTTGAGCAAATGAAAATCTCTAGCGAGACTATCCTTGTAGGGCACTCTTGTGGAGCAGGATTTTTGCTTCGATATTTTTCTGAGCATCCAGAACTAAAACCAAAGAAGATTATTCTTGTTGCTCCATGGATAGATCCAGAGCCACGAGAACTCGATACAGGATTTTTTGATTTCACTATAGACACTACCCTTACTGACCGAACGAATCTGATTGTGTTTTATTCTACTGATGATGATAAGGTCTGCGTGCGATCAGCAGAGATAATAAAAGATGCGCTTCCTAATGCAACTTACTACAAGTTTGATAACAAAGGACACTTCACAAAAGGCGACCTTGGTACCGAAGAATTTCCTGAGCTTTTAGAAGAAATCTTGAAATAGTTTTTGTTGTATAATTAACTGGTGAAAAAGAAAGCTACAAAAAACCCAAAAGAGTTGGTAATTTACCAAACGAAATCAGGTGCCCTTGAGCTCCGAGGAGATTTTAAGCACGAGACAGTCTGGGCTACACAAGCACAGATAGCCGAAGCTTTTGAAGTAAATATCCCTACTATCAACGAACATATCAAAAATATCTTGAAAACTAAAGAACTTTCTGAAAAGGCAACTATTCGGAAATTCCGAATAGTTCAAAATGAAAACGGAAGGTCTGTTGAGCGTGAAATAATGCATTACAACCTAGATATGATTCTATCAGTTGGATATAGAGTAAGCAGTAAAAGAGCTACCTTATTCCGTATCTGGGCAACCAAAACTCTCAAAGAACACCTGACAAAAGGTTACACAATTAACAAAAAGGTGCTACTGAAAAATCACGAAGCATTTCTCAAAACAGTCTCTGATATTCAAGCACTTCTTCCAGAACATGTGGTCCTTGACCCTAAAGATATTCTCGAACTCGTCAAAGAGTTCTCAAGCACCTGGACTTCTCTTGATGCGTATGACAAAGACTCTTTAAAGCCTATTGGCGTTACAAAAAAGAGTATCAAACTCAGCGGAGAAGAGCTTACTGTAGCGATAGCAAGCTTGCGTGCTGAACTCATCAAAAAAGATGAGGCGACAGAAATATTTGCTCAAGAGCGAAGTAGGGGAAGTATTGAAGGAATAGTAGGAAATATCATGCAAAGCTTTGGAGGCAAAGACGTATATAAAACCGTTGAAGAAAAAGCTGCACACCTCTTGTATTTCATGGTCAAAAACCATCCTTT
This sequence comes from Minisyncoccota bacterium, assembly GCA_035438645.1. Taxonomy (GTDB): domain Bacteria; phylum Patescibacteriota; class Minisyncoccia; order Phycocordibacterales; family UBA9973; genus UBA4124. The sequence continues at coordinate 4,160 of DAORIU010000020.1, read as the reverse complement.
TGTAGACGGCAATAAACGCTCTGGTGCATTTGCCTTCATCTGGTTCCTACGAAAAGTAGGCTCTAAAAACGCACACGCTATTAACCCAACATCGCTCACCGCGTTAACACTTCTGATAGCCGAAAGCAACCCTAACAAAAAGGAGCAAATGATAGGACTAGTAACAACACTGCTATCGAGTAAAAAATAACTTTATTGACATTTCCCAATAAATTGTTATATTTCATGGTGAAATTCTTTTTTTCATCAAAAACTACTTCCCATGACAACGCAATCAAAACTTTTCGAGAAAATCTCAAAAGGGTATGAAGAATGGCTTTTAAAGCCCAGCATAGTATCGATCTTACCGTCTATACTAGAGATTCCACAAATTTCTGAAATTTTCCAGGACAAAGAGGTCGAAATAAAAATCGAAACAGATCCCTGTTTCAAATTTTTTGTAAGACAACTGCTTTATGTTTCGACAGGTGTAAAAGTTCGTGACAAGGCTGGTTTTCAAAAGCTTCTGGAAGAAACCCGCGACCATGTATCCATGATCTCCGGTAAGCAAATAAAGTGCCTTTGGTTAGGCATGAAAATGGACAACGAGATAACCTCAATGTCCGACGATGAGCTTTTAAGTATTTTTACTGAACAGGGTTCATACCATGATGACCTTCTTTCCCAAAAAGCCTACGAGGAAATCGACAGGAGAAGAAATCACCGAAACATACTTGGACATAAAAAGGTAGGCACAGTAGGCGGTGGTGGTGTTATGAGGTAAAAAAACAGAGGGGCACAAAGCCTCTCTTTTTGTTTTATATATTTAAATCAGTTCCTTTATCTCGCTCAAATTCTGCACTTGTTTCCAAGCAAACTCTTTGAGTGGTTCATAGTCACCGATTTGGATAAATTTTTAGTATTTTTTTGATAAAAAAGCCTTTAAATGCTAGAGTGTTTGTACTTTATGTTAAAAACTATTTCACTAAAAAACATCTCGCAAAGCTTCCTAGAGCGAACGATCCTCGATGGAGCATCACTTAAAATATCAGAAGGAGATCGTCTCTGTATTGTCGGCGAAAACGGCGCTGGCAAATCAACACTTCTCAAAATCATCGCTGGTGTACTCGAGCCGACAAAAGGCTCTCTGGAGAAAAGTGGCCACATCAGAGCTCATTATGTTCCGCAAGAATACAGCAAAGAAAATCTGAGCAAAACTATCGGGGAGTACATCGCTACAAACGCATCTGTCACTCTTACTCCCAAGGTATATCGCTTCGGCAAAGTGCTCGGATTTAATCTCGAGAAAAACGTAGACAAGCACTGTCATGAGCTATCTGGTGGACAACAAAAGATCTTGGCCATTAGTTGCGGGCTTGCTGTTGCGCCTGACTTTTTGCTTCTCGACGAACCAGAGAACCATTTGGACATCGTTAGTCGTAAAGAGTTGGTAACACTACTTCAAGAATACCGAGGCGGAGTACTATTTGTCTCCCATGATAGGACAATGATCGATAGTATTGCTGATAAAGTCGTCGAGGTCTTGGGTGGTAAAACTCACATTTCAGAAGGAGGATACCAAGACTATATAGACAGCAAACTCTCTAGAATAGAAGGTATGCAAAGAGCCTACGATGCGGAATCAAAACGTATAAAACAAATGCAGGCTTCTATTGGTATCCTTGAGGCCAAGGCTTTTCGAGGCCTAGAAGTAGCTGCTTATAAAAGAGCCAAAAAGGAGTTGGATGAGCTTCGCGCAAAACACAAAGAAGAAGCTCGCCCGGAAGACCGAAAAACAAAGGTAACCTTGCAGTCATCCACCTCTAGTTTGCACAGTGGCAAGCTTCTCTGTAGGGTAGAAGGTGTCTCATTTGGATATCCCAACACAAAAGGCGACATCATAAAAAATATAAATCTCGATATTCGCAAAGGCAGTCACATAGTACTCCTCGGACGAAATGGCTCTGGTAAGAGTACTTTTCTCAAATGCTTGATGAGCTCTCTGACTCCAAGGGAGGGGAGTGTCTCATGGGCAGAGAATTTGAAAACCTCATATTTTGACCAACACGCAGAATTTGATCCAAATAAAAATGCATTTCAAATAGTTTGCGACGAACTCCACGTGCCAGATCAAAAAGCTAGAGCAATTCTCGGCATGATGAAATTTTCCAAAGAAAAAATGGAAATAGTCACCAAGGATCTCTCTGGTGGAGAGCGCATGCGTATCAGATTTGCACTCGTCTTTGGAGCTAACCCTGACTTTATCATCTTTGATGAGCCGACAAACCATCTCGATGAAGTTACTTGGGAGATACTTCTAGATGCCTGCAACAAGACGACAAGTACTATACTTCTTGTCACTCACGACCACGAGTTTATCAGTGAACTAGAGAACAAAACCTTTTGGCTTTTGAAAGGACAACAAGTCAAAGAACGTGCCGCTGACCTAGAAGACTTGATAGAAGAGCTAAGAAACTAAAGGGTTTTTTGCTTTGTTTTAGTTATCCACAACTTTTTTCTTGCATGTGAACGATTGTTCACATATAATAAAATCATACAAGAATTAGTTATTTAAGGGAAACAATATGACAACAGCACAATACCAAAAAAGTTTACAAAGAGAACTCGCAACTCTAAACCGTCGCATAGATATGATGATCATAAAAGGTCAGTCTTATGTGGCAGAATCAAGAAAGCACAAAATGCTTCTAAGGCAACTAAGAGCTATACAGGGGCAAAGCTTCTTTAGTAGATTAACAACTTCACTAAGCTTTTAATATGACTACAAGCCCACAATTTCGCCAAGCCATCATAAAAAACTTGGAGAAGCTAAATTCCCTTAACTTCTCTATAGCTCCACATGCTACACTAAATATGCATCTAGAAGATTATTCCAAGCATAGCTACCTACGAAGACAAAAAAGTAGAGGACTGCTACGAACGATCTTTTTGCAAAAAGCTTTCTAAAAATGACTGGCCCCATAGAACAACTAAAAAAATTCTACAACCGCGAAAAGCGTATGCCTAGCTATAGTGAGATGATGTCTCTCTTTGGCTTCAAATCCAAAAATGCTGTTTATCGCTTGGTCCAAAAAATGCTAAGTAACGGTGTAGTAGAACAAGACCATTTGGGAAGACTTTTGCCGACATCTATATTTAACGATATCCCTATGGGTGGACTTGTAAAAGCAGGACTGCCTTCGTCAGTAGATGCTCAGTCAGAGAGCGTGAACCTCAACGATCTTTTGATAAGCAAGAAAAATGAGACATATCTACTCGAAGTAGATGGCGACTCTATGATAGAAGCTCATATAGAGCCAGGAGATATGGTCGTAGTAGAGCGTACACAAAATGCCAAAGAAGGAGACATCGTTATCGCTATGGTAGATAGGGAACATACTATGAAATACTTCCGCAAAGACTCGCTTGGCAAGATATACCTACAACCAGCCAACAAAGCCTACAAAAACATTTATCCCTCAGAGTCCCTAGAGATAGTCGGGGTAGTTAGGGGAGTTGTGAGGAAGTATTAAGTTAAAATATAGACAAAAGAGATTATTTAAAATAGAATCAAATAATGGAAAATGAACTAAAATTTATTGTGGCTTGTGAATATGCAAATGTGGATAAAGCTGGAAAAGTAACAGCTGGAAGTATTTTTTCTAGAGTATTAATACCAAAAGATAGTAACAGTCTTATTTTAAACATGTATATTGTTGCCTCTTTTACTTGGAATAAAAAGATAGAAAGCATAAAAACAGAACTAGTTGACCCTAATAATCAAATTATTTCTTCAGATGTTTTAAAAAAAGAAGATACTCCCTTAGCTGTTCCATCAGAAGAAGAAAATCAAATTGTGGTGAAAATGCAACCAGAACTACTCATTCCAGGAAAATACTCTGTTAATATATTAATTAACAATATATCTTCTTTTTCAAAACAAGATATCTTCCGTGTTATTAAGAGAATTTAAAAATATTCTATGGAAAAAGATGAAGAACAAAATATAAGGTCCACAGATACCTATGTTAATTCAAAAGATAACAGTATAACAAGCCAAATACTATCTCTTATAAAAATTGTTGAGAAACAGAATAAAGAGATAGAAAAACAAACAACAAAAATACAACATCACGAAAATCTTGTTATTTTAGGTTTTATTATACTTTTAATAATGATAG
>DAORIU010000019.1:0-9347 GCA_035438645.1 Minisyncoccota bacterium | reverse complement strand
ATAATAATTTATTTTCTAAAATTAATAAGATATTTAATAATAAATCTTAAAAAAATGACAAAAAAAAGAGAAAAACTTGAACCTTTAGAAGAAATAAAGAGACTCTTAATTTTAGGTTTAATAAAGCAAGGTGTATTAGGTAAAGATATTGCAGCAATACTTGAAGTTGATCCAGCTGTTATAAGTAGGTTACTACCAAAGAAAACTTCTAAATAAGTCTAAAACTATCAACTAAAACACACTATTATGAAATACTTAAACCCAAAAATAGTAGAGGTTATTAGTAAAGAGGCTGGGCTGTCTAAAAAGTCAGTTGGTCCCGCTATAACAAGAAAAAAACAGCTTTATCCATCTTTAACAGCTAACGCTGTAGCTTATTTATATGCTCAAGAAAAAGGGGTAAATGTTCTTAAGTATTTGGATTCAGAAGATAAAAGTGGTATACCGGCGATAGAGAAAAAACCCGTAGAAAAAATACAAATCAAAAAAACCGTGAGAAAAAGAGTCCCTGTTTTTAAAATTATAGAATACGAAACAACAGACCCTTTTATTAAAGGTCACATAGAGGAGATAAACAGGGCTTATAATAATCAGTGTTTTACATGTGTTTTTATACTTGCACGTAAAATTATAGAAAATCTTATAATAGATATTTTCGCAAAATACTTTCCTCCGAATAAAAAAAGTAACAAAGAATTATACTTTGATATCAATATGTCTCGGCATAAAGACTTTAGTGTAATACTAGAAAATCTCCATAAAAAAAGAAACGATTTTGGTATTAAAAAACAGATAGTTGAGAGACTTTATAATCGCGCAAAACCTCTTAAGGATAATGCTAACGACAAAACGCACTCTTGGTATCATTTAGTTAGAACTAAAAAAGAAGTAGATGACTTAGATGTACAGACATCTATAGAACTTATAAAAAAACTATTACTTTAAAAAACATTAGGGAAGTGGTAAAAATGGCAAAAAGGACAAAGGCCTCAAAAGAGGCTTTTTTGTATTTTGGGATGATAAATATGTCAGGGAATTAATTTAAAAAATTTCTGTTCTTCGAGAGAGAAATAAACTTTTGTATACGATCCTTCAAAATCAAAAATAAGCCCAAGGGAAGTGGTCTATATAGAATAAGGCTATTTCGCCCTGTACAACGTCGTAAAAGATATATTGTGCGACCCTACTATAGTTTAAAGGGCACATCCCCTCGACTAGACAAACCTACTGAAATGCTGTGATGCAACTATTGAATCTTCTTACTTCTTGATTGTAAATATTTATTTTTTGTTTTGATGCTGATAGTTTTGCATTGTATGCCTCTACTCTTGTATTGAATGTTTCTATCATTGATTGATAAGAACTTTGATTTTGAGCTCCTGGAGCTTCGAGAGACTTTTTGAGATTTATGATTATCCCCTCCTCTTCTTTTAGCTCTCGGTTTAAAGCATCTATAGATGTCTTTAGATTTATGTCTATACTTGGGCAAACACTACGACTAGTGCCGAAATGTTGGACCGCGAACCAAACATTTTTACCTTCATACTTTGCATACTTTACCGAAACACCTATCTCTTGATATTTAGAGCTTAGGATATTTGCACGATGACCTGGGCTATTCATCCATGCATCAACTATGTCTTTAGCATTTGAAAAATTTCCAAGAGCAAGGTTTTCTCCCATTACGACATACTGATAACCTACCTTTGTTCCAAGATCAGAAACACCATCACCGTTTGGTGAGTTGTGTTCAAAGTATTGAAGCAAAATCATGTCTTCTACTTTTATTTCAGATGATTGATTTAGTTTGTCATTGGTAGAGAGAGGTGGTAGCCCTTCTAAAACTCTTTGCTTGTTTGTTTCTTCTATAATATCGGTAGAGACTATGTCTGGTTCTTCTTTTATGGTACCGATGGCTTTAATAGAGGAAAAAACCTTATAAGTCTTTGAATTTAAGCTATCATCAAAATACTGGCTAAAAGCCCAACCTCCCAAGACAAATATGAACAATATTATAAAAAAGTTTTTTAGCATGATCCTTTGGTATACCCTTGTAGAGTAGCATCTTCTATGCTTTGAAACCAAATATAATTTTCTGGTTTGATACGATTTGTGGCTGGGCAACCTGGTGTGTAGTATTTGGTACCGTTTTTTGAGCCGACATAAGCCCCCTTTTCTTTTTCAAAAGACGAGTTTTCATCTAGGCTATTTTGATTTTGTGAGTCTTCTGTAGCACTTTCTGATAAATCTTTTTGTACACCGAGGACTTTTTGTCTAGTCAACACATCTTCTTGGCAAGAAAATACAATACCATCACCATAAGAGGCCACCCTATTTTGAGAAGCGCTTTGATAGCCCAAGACAAAAGAAAGAACGGCTACTAAAAGTACGAGGAAAATAAATAGAATTTGGTAGTATTTTTGCACAAAAGACTTCATATAACCCTTATTATACCCCCTAAAAACATGTAAAATAAGCCCTATTCCCCACCCTTTTTACAAATATTGACAAAAATGTACTCTAAGGTAGAAATAGCCCTATTTTGTTGACATTGAGGCTGATTTGATATATTATTGTGGTCTAATAAAAATTATTACTTACATATATGGCACATAAGAAACAAGGAGCGGCATCGAAAAACCTAAAAGATTCAAATCCACAGTATCTCGGTACTAAGATTTATGATGGTGGTAAAGCAACAGCTGGTGCTATTATTGTGCGCCAAAGAGGAACAAAAATCCTAGCTGGAACAAACGTTGGCCTAGGAAAAGACCACACTTTATTTGCTCTCAAGGAAGGAACTGTGAAGTTTACAAATAAAAGAAAGTTAAACTTTGACGGAACAACTTCTACTCGCAAAGCAGCTCACGTAGTAACAAAATAAACAAAAATCTCTGAAGATAAAACTTCAGAGATTTTTTTATACTTTTTTATTTTGTGATAGAAATAATGAGCTCTTTTTTGTATGAACCTTCTATTATTTGTATCTTATACTGCCCTATCTCTTTTATCGGCTTTGCTAAAACGATATTTTTTGTAGAGAGGTTTATGCGTTTTTGGGACAAAGCCTCAACTATTTCATCTTCTCCGATACTTGAGAACAAGTGCCCTTTTTCGTTGGCTTTGACTTTTATAGTCAGAGTCTCCTCCGGCAAGCTCTTGATAGCTGATTCCAAAAGCCCATGCTCGAGCTCTTTGAGAGCTTTGGTTGAAGATATTTTTCGATTTAGTGCTTCTACGTTTTTAGGTGTAGCAGGTATTGCCTTTTTGCTCGGAAAAAGAACATTGTCCGCATAACCTCCGGCAACTTCTACTATTTCATCTTTTTTCCCAACTTTATTTATATTTTGCAATAAGATAACTTTCATGATGGATTTATTTTTTGGCTACATAATCAATAGCCTGCTTAAGTTCTATATCGTTCTCTGTATCTTTGTTTTGATCAACTAAAACAGTTGGTGTCAGCCCGCTCTCTGAGATAGAGACACCTTTTGGTGTGTACCACTTTGCGACAGTTATTTTGATAGAGGTGTTTGGTGTTAGCTTCATGAGCTCTTGAACTGAGCCTTTACCAAATGTCTTCTCGCCCAACAGTGTAGCTACTCCGTGCTCAGAGAGCGCTCCAGCAAGTATCTCTGATGCGGAAGCGGAGCCTCTGTTGACCAAGATAGCCATCTTGATTTTATTTTTGAAGATACCTGGACCTGTGCTTTTATGTAAAACAAGATCTTTGTCTGTTTTGCCTATTTCTTTAACTACAACCTCTCCTTGTGGTAAAAACCAACTAGCCATAGAAACTGCTGCTTCTAAATAGCCTCCTGGATTATTTCTCAAATCAAGCACAAGCTTATCATAGCCAGAATCAACAAAATCTTGAAGAGCCTTTCTAAAGAGTTCTGGAGATTGCGCTGAAAAACTATAAAGCTTTATAACAAAGACTCCTTGCTCTTCATGCTTTTCAGTATCAACTGTTGGTATAGAGATCTTGGCACGAGTCATAGAAATTTCTTTTGGAGTATTTAATCCATCTCGAATTATAGTTATAGATACATCTGTTCCTGGTTCGCCCCTTATAAGATCGACAGCGTTGTCGACGCTCATATCAGATGAGAGTTTGTCTCCTATTTTTACTATCTTGTCCCCCGCCATAATACCGGCTTTGTATGCGGGTGTATTTTTTAGTGGAGCGACGACAGTTAACACACCGTCTTTTTGTGCCATTTCCATACCTACACCACCGAACTCGCCAGAGATCTGGGTTTCAAAATTCTTGGTTTCTTCTGGATCAAAAAAGGTTGTATAAGGGTCGCCAAAGGAAGCCAGTAAGCCTTTTATGGCACCATATAGATGTTCTTCATTGCTAGTTTTGCCAGCCTCAGGATACTTTTCTTTGACCAATTGCCATGCTCTCCAAAAAGGCTCAAAGTCTGTTGTTTGAAGGTTTGGGACAGTAGATTCTTTGTTTACTATATCTACTATTTTTTTTGATGCGGGCCTATTTTCATAGCCAACATAAACACCAATCAAAAATATGCCAGCCAAAGCAACAATCCCAACCAGTATCCTAGCCCCTAGGTGAATATGATTTTTTTGTACTTGTTCATTTTCCATATTAGCCGATAAATGTTCCCTGCTGACCTTCTATTCTTTTAAGTTTAAGACGCAAAGTCTTGATTCCTTTTTTAATATAAAGTACAAGAACAAGACTTATAAGTCCGACAGCAAAAAGTATGACGTTTTTTATGGTTCTAGGTAGCCCCAGCAAAGGTAGTGCGGTGATCAAAATACTGTTGAATATTAGTAATTTTATTTTGCCGTTCATAGGTATTTATTATACCAAAATAGTAACAAAATGTAACTTTGAACTATTTGGGCGAGACTATACAAACAAACTCCCCTCGGCACTTATCTTTGTGCTCTTCAAAATACTTAGCGAGTTCCTCTCCAGAACCAAAAATATATTCTTCAAAAACTTTTGTCATTTCTCGAGCAATAAATATTTCTCTGTCAGAAATAACAGCTCCAAGATCCTTCATAGTTTTAACAATGCGGTGCGGAGACTCATAAAAAACAACAACATGTTCTGTATCTCTTATCTGTGCAAATAGTGTTTGTCGGCCTTTTTTGTGTGGAACAAAACCAACAAATTCATAGTGATCTGACGGATAACCAGAAACAGACAAAGCCGAAATGACAGCTGACGCCCCGGGTATAGGTACTACTTTGGCTTCTGGGTATAACTTGCGAAACTCAGAGACAAAAAAGCTCCCTGGATCAGAGATAGTTGGAGTACCAGCGTCTGTAACCAAAGCGATATATTGATGTTCAGCGCAACGCTCTAATGCTTTTTCTAAAGCATTTTTTGTGCTCATAGCATGACTTGCTACAAACTCTTTCTTTTCGCCCGCTATTTGGAGTAATTTAAAAAGTTGCCCACTAGTGCGAGTATCTTCTGCTACTATCAAAGTAGCCTGTTCAAGTACCTCTTTGGCACGAAGAGTAATATCTTTCAAATTCCCTATTGGAGTAGCGACGATAGATAAGACCATATATTTGTATTATATCACAAACTTGACTTTTTGTTAAGATATAGTAAATTAGAGAAAAAAAATAGATATGAAAAAAGGTACTATTGAAGCTTACTTTCATGACGTAAAAGCAAACGTAGCTTACAGCTCAGAAATTCAAAAGTTCTTTGGCGATTCAATAAAACTAGAAAACAAAGCTTACGGTCATTTTGAGATATCCTCAAAAGAAACTAACAAAAAATTATATTTAATGTTTGGTTTTCCGGGTGCTCTTGAAGAAAGGTATATTGAAGTTTTTCTATCAACCGAAAAGAAAACTTTCTGGAAAAAAAGAAAGTTTCAATCTTTTAAAAGTTTTTTTGTAATGAAAAACGCATTGCTCAATTTTCTTTCTGCAAAACCTATCGCTAAAGAATTCAACTTCTGGCAAAATGGCTAAATAATAAAAATCTGCAAATTAAAAAGTTGCGGATTTTTTTGTGCGTGTACTTGGAATCGGACCAAGGACCTCTGTCTTATCAGGACAGCGTTCTACCACTGAACTATACACGCCTTCGCTAATGATACTCTGTATCATTAGCTACGGCGTGCACAGCATGCGCCCGCCATAGCTAAAACACTATACCAAATTTTAAGCTTTTTTCAACCCTTCTTATTTCCTTACTTTTATAAGCGAGGGCGCATAATGTTATTTGCGCAGTGAGGACTCTGCGCAGGCATCCGCAACAAGCAAATGATATTATGCGCCCGAGCGCCTCTTACTCTTCGCCCGCCTCTCTCGTCCGCAACGACTTACTCGTCTTGCGTGTCGAGCGGGCCTACTTCACCACTTTGAAGCGCTTCAATTATCTTATCTAGCTTGCCAAGCATTATACCTGGAATGTTTGAAAAGTTTTGACGTATCCGGTGATCAGTAACTCTGTCTTGAGGAAAGTTGTAAGTGCGGATTTTTTCACTTCTATCTGCTGTACCTATTTGAGCTTTACGATCTCCAGAGTACTTTTTGGCCTCCTCTTCTTCTTTCATTTGTTGAAGTTTGGCAGTTAGGATTTGCATTGCTTTTTCTCTGTTAGCAAGCTGGCTTCTTTCGCTAGTGCTACGCACATCGATACCTGTAGGCTTGTGAATGAGACGCACCGCTGTTTCAACCTTGTTAACATTTTGTCCTCCTGCCCCACCAGAGCGTGAGTATTCCATATCCAAGTCTGCAGGATTGATAACAAAGTTTACTTTTTTGCGCATTGGAAGAATAGCGATAGAAGCAGTAGAAGTATGGATACGTCCGTTTTTTTCTGTTGCTGGTACTCTTTGTACTCTGTGAACTCCAGTTTCAAATCGAAGAAGTTTGTAGACGTCTTTCCCTTTTATTTCTCGAGTATAGTCATCGAGATGACGAGTAGTCCAGCCTTTACTATCAGCATATCTTTCATACATATCAGCAAGCTCAGTAGCAAAGATAGCAGCTTCATCCCCTCCTGCCCCAGCGCGAGCTTCAAGAATGATTTCGTTTGGAAATTCCTCTTCTTCTTTTTCTGCTTTTTCTATATCTTTTATTTGGTTTTCGATAGCCTCTTTTTGAATAGCGATAGTAGATTTTTCTTCTTTGACCATATCAGCCAGACTTGGGTCGGTAGCTAAAAGCTCCTCAAGATCAAGATCTTGTTTCAAAAGCTTTTCATACTCTCCTGCTAGATAAGCAGTACGAGGGTTTTGTTTTAATGTTTCTATATCCATCACGAACAAAATAGGAATTATATATTCCCTTGATTATCTAATAATTTGATTGGTTTCATTTCTTTAGTCATAGTTTATATCTTATTTTGTACGTGATCCATGTATTATATATTAACAAAAAAGCCCGGATAGGGCATTTTATGTTTCGAGAACTGTTTGAGGGCAAAACCCGAGTTTTCGAGAAATATAAAATGTCCTATGAGGGCTTTCTAAGTTACTTCTTTGCAGAAGCAAGACGCTTTTTGAATCTATCAACACGTCCAGCAGTATCGATAACTTTTTCGTTACCAGTGAAAAATGGGTGTGAAGCACTAGAGATTTCAACTCTAAAAAGTGGGTATTCTTTACCTTTTATAGTGATAGTTTCAGTAGTATTGATAGTAGAACCAATGATAAATTGGGTATCTGATGAGTTGTCATGGAAAACAACTTCTCTAAAGTTTTTTGGGTGAGTGTCCTTTTTCATAGGCTCTTATTCTAGCATAGAGTGCTAATTTTTCAAGTTTTTAGACAAAATAAGCCCTATCTTCTAGAAACACCATACTGTTTCAAATAGTCAATATCAGACTGTACTGAGCGAGCTATAGCCATAACATTATTACCATAGAAGCTATTTGGTGGTCTCTTACCATCGCAAGATCTTCCTGAATAATACCTACAAGCAGCATTCCTTTCGGCAGATTCTCCTCCTACAGCCCCGCGACGCTTTAGATAGACAGCAGAAGCCATAATAGCATCCTGTGCACGCCAAGGGTTGGCAATGCTAACACCTAAATCACTTGCGACTTCTTCAGCAACTGATTCCCATGTAGAAGGAATAAACTGCGCCGGACCCATAGCTCCTCCCCATCCTCCTCCAGCAATAGGACAAGAAACTGGAGTTGTGTCAGGGTTTAGCCCCAAAGCTTCTGTTATCCTCTTAAAAGGAGCCTGGTCACGAGTAGGACTCATAACATTTTTCCAGCTCTTACTTGGCGGATCTCCAGCTCTGTTACAAGTACCTACATTTTTCCCGAGGTTTGATTCTTGAGTAAGGATAGCTAAAATAAATGCTGTACGAACTCCTGTTTTTGCTGAAGCTGCTTCTGCATATTCATAAGCTTGAGCAAAAGGAATAGCCTTGGTATTTCCTCCGGCAAAACTAAAGAGTTTGTTGCGGATTTCGGTGACTCTCTTTTGTCGTTCTTTCAAAACAGCTTGATATTCTTGTTCTTTGCTTTGACTTATTTTCAATAAGTCCTTTTTTTCTTTTTCTGTTTGTTCAACAATCTTTTTTTGATAGTCTAGAGAATTTTTTGCATCGAGCTCATCTTCTTTTTTGGACTCAAGTTGCTCTTTTTGATCTTCTGTTAAAGATTTGATTTGCTTGATTTTATTTACTGAAGCATACAAAGACTGCTTAACAGATAGAAAGTCATCTAGGTCTTGATAGAAGTCTGAGACAGAGTCAGAGCTAAGTAAAACATAAGTAGCGCCCTTTTGATCTATTTCATTTGTCTTTTTTATGAGCTGGGCCATAGAGCTTCTCTCTCTACCTATTTCGGACTCTAGGTCATTTATAGCCTTGGACTTCTGGTTTATTTCTTGACCAAGTTTGTTGATAGCTATGGTTTTAGCTCTTATTTTTAGTTTAGCTGTTTCTATTTGAGAAGTAAGTAATGCAACGTCCTTTTTGAGGGTTCCAGTTTTTTGTTGCTGGCTTTTGAGAATGGCTTCTTTTTCTTTGATTTCTTGCTCCAATACTCTAAGCTCGGCCTCTAGCTGAGCACGTTCTTCTGCTGAAGTAACCTGAGCCAAAACAGAGCTTGGCAAGCCAACTAAAGAATCGATACTAGTAGAGAAACTAATAGCAATAATAAGTATAAAAATAAAAGCCTTACGCATCATATGTAAGACTTTTATTATAACAAAATATTACTCTTTTTGCCCTTGACTAAAGAGTGTAGATGTTGATTAGCTTGCAGGCTCTTCTGCTCCCTCTTCTTCTTTCTTACCTTTCTTTTCTACTTCAATAGCATCAAGATCTAGAACTGGAGCTTCTTCTTTTTCTTCTACAAAGGCAGATACAGAAGCGACAACATCCTC
>DAORIU010000018.1:0-9398 GCA_035438645.1 Minisyncoccota bacterium | reverse complement strand
TGTAAAGAAAGAGACTTTTTTTGTTTTTTTGACAATACCTAACAAGCTCTACTATTTCTGTTGGCAAAAGTGATCTAAAACTTTCGGTATTTACTACAACCAGTCTCTCTGGATTAAAACTTCTAGAGAGGTGGGTCATACCTGCCTCAACCAAAGTTTCAAATCTCGGCAAAACATCTCCATAAACTACTGATATACCATAACTATCACTTATAGAGCGCAAAACTACTCGCATATCAGCACTATATCTATCGTGAGTTTTATAAAGAGAGCTAGCCTCGTCTTCTAAGACAAGAGTTTTTATATCTGTTCTGGGCACAAAGGCGCTTTGGGGAGTTGTACATATAAAGAGTGGTCGTTCGGAACTTTTGATCTTTGTTAGGGAGCTCTTTTGATCACGTTTATTTTTTTTGCTGTGCAAAATAATACTATGAGCGCTGATACCTTTGGACAAAATATTAAACCAGTTTTCGGTAGAACGAATAGTCGGGGCTACAAAGACAACACTTTTTTTCTCTGCAAAAGCACTTCTTATGATTCTTTTGTAGTAGTCAGCCCTATCGACAAAAGATCCGTAACAGACGCTCATTGGAGCAGGATCTTTTTTTTCTAAAGTTAAATTCATTAAAACACTTTGAAAGGTTTCCAAAAACAATTCGTTGACCATAGTAGAGAGAAGAGCGCCAACAGGAGTGAGGGTTTTGACACTTGCATCTTGCAAACCATTTATCAGTGCCTCACCGAGAGGAGATGGACCGATGACTTTTTTTATTTTTTTGAGGGAAAATCTAGATTGTTTGATTTGGCTTTTAGACTCAATAAGAGAGTTGGAAGAAAAGACGATACCAGAGATATTTTTTTTCCCAAGGGGTATTTCTACTAGCACACCAGCAGAAAGAGCCTCCGAACTATAGTAGCTCAGCTCACTAAAAGGAATGCCTCTTGAGATTGGAATAACTGATATGATATACATGCTTTGTTTTTAAGCTAAAGGTATAAGCTTATGATACTATTGTAAGCGTAATGTTTAAATTTCCTAGCTCCAAAAAAATAGGTATTGACCTTGGTACTACAAATACCTTGGTTTTTGTAGGCGGTAAAGGTATTGTCCTAAATGAGCCCACAGTTGTTGCTATAAATCAAGCCACCAAAAAGGTCGTAGCTATAGGTACAGAAGCAAAAGCCATGCTTGGTAAAACACCAGAGTCTATAGTTGTTTACAAACCTATGCAGGATGGGGCTATCGCAGACTATCATGTGACCTTGGCAATGCTCAAATACTTTATAACTAAAGCCTTGGGTAAGCACTCGTTTTTGAAACCGGACGTGCTTGTTTCTGTACCAGCCGGTATTAGTGGGTCTGAAAGACGTGCCGTTATAGAAGCCACTGTAAAGGCAGGTGCAAAAAGTGCTGTGATTGTTAAAGAGCCTATTTTGGCAGCGCTTGGAGCAGGAGTAGCTATCAATGAACCAAAAGGGCAAATGATCATAGATATTGGTGGAGGAACAACTGACGTAGCGGTTATTTCTTTGGGAGGAGTCGTAGCTTCTACTTCTGTTAAATGTGCAGGGAACAAGATAGACAAAGCCATCGCTGAATACTTGCGCAAAACTTATTCTGTAGCAGTAGGAGAGCAAAGTGCTGAAGAAATCAAAAAGACTCTGTGTTCTGCTTTGCCAGTAAACCCAGATGTAAAAGGAGAAATAAAAGGTCGCGACATCATTTCTGGCCTACCAAAGACAATAAGTATTTCTACAAACGAACTCGTCAAAGCTATAGATCAAGAACTCAAACAAATAGTCCGCGCGATCAAAGATGTCTTACAACAAACTCCACCAGAGCTTGCTTCTGACATTATCGACAACAGCATTGTTATGACAGGAGGGACAAGTCAGCTCAAAAATCTCGACAAGCTCATTGCTGGACAAACAGGTGTTTCTGTTCGCGTCGCTGATGAATCTCTATATTGTGTAGTAAATGGTACTGGTATACTTTTAGAGCATTTGGGTGAATACCAAAGATCTATCTTGGCAAAAAGATAATCAACAAGTTTTATGTATCAAAAATTATTTTTTTATAAACCAGAGCAAGTTTTTTTGATTCAGGGAGATGAAAAAGTTTTTGCTTCTTTGGTAGAGGATGTCAGTAAAGAAGAAGTTTCTTTGGAACAAAGAAAGCTCTCTCGCTTTACTATGGAAGACGCAAAAGGCTTGGTCACCTTTAACTTAGAAAGAGGAGAGAACTCTTGGTGTGTTATTTATTTTGATGTTTTTGTTCACGACGCGGCACAAGTGCTTCTTAAAACTTTGGAAGAGCCTAGAGAGGGAATATATATAGCCTTTGTCACCCCACACCCATACCTCATACCTCAAACTATCCGCTCTAGAGCACGCATTGTACCTTCCGAAGGCCTTGTATTGGGAGAGGCAGAAAGTGAACCAAAATATTTTGCTTCCAAAAAAGAAGTCAGTGAGTATATAAAAATCTTTGGAGATGAAGATATAGAGGCGTCAGATAGGAGAGCCATAGCCACTGTTTTTTTAGATGAACTCGAAAAACACTTTCGCGCAGATAGAGAAAAAGCCAAATCAATCTATGAAGCCAAAGAAATGCTTTTCAAAGCCAACATGCCAACTAAGCAAGTAGTAGAGTTTGTGGTTGCTATGGTGTATTAAAAAAAAGAAAACCCGCTCAGCGAACGGGTTTTCCGTGCTGGCGGGTTTGTTTAACAAAGCGGTATAAAAGTCTGGGCTGTCGCAAACGGCTTTTTGAAGATTGTTTTTATTATCCACAAATAGATGAGACCACACATCAGAATTCCTAATATACTGTGTGGCCCAGTTGGAATAAATAGCGCTTTAGCGATAGAGCTGTAGATAAATCCTCCTGGTACAATGGAGCAAAAAATTGCCATTCCTTTCATAAGCCCTCTGGCGTCACCGGTATATTTATTACTGTTACCGACATACCAGAGGTATGGGATAAACAGAAAAAACATTAACGCTGCATATCCGAAAAAGGCGTAGAAGAAGTATGGGGCGACATTTTTCATCCAGGTCGCATCATATTTATTGCCCATCCAGAATGCGGGAACACTCAGAATTATTCCAATCACCAGGCTGACCATTATTACGAGGCAGGTGGCAAGTAAAATTTTTTGTCCATTTTTGGTATTAACCGCAAAGTTAATTAACTTTTTCATTTTAACTTATTTAATTGTTTTAAATTATTGATTCCTCTCTAATCCCATCCGCCAGCTAGCGGGGGAGCAGGGAAGAACCAACAAAATCAACAATAAATAAGCTTCATATTCAAAGAACTACTATACTTATATAATAGCATATTTAAAGGTAAAAGTCAAGTAGCCATACCTGAGTAATTTAAAGAGTTTGACATCTCTAATACCGAAGAATATAGTAATTTTAAATTAATAAATTATGAAAAAAGAAATTGCAAACCTGCTTGATAGTGTTGGTAGTGCTTACAAAGTCAACTCAGAAAGTTATCCTGTTTTAAATAATCTTACAAAAGCAGACGACATTCTTAATTTCAGCCTTTCTCACAGCCTTAAACATATGTTAAAAAGAGTTGGTAGATTGGCTAGGAATGAGGTGGTACCGAAAGATTCTAAAAATGATCTTTGGAAAGCTTTGTACAATATTTTAATCAGCGGTTTCAAAATGGCTGAGATACTTGGAATAAAAGAAGATGAAATTAGTAAGGGTTTAATTTTAAATACAAAGCAAAATTATAACCTTACAATTATGCAACTTTTAGTTGACATGGGATATCTTGCAGACCTACTTAAAAACGTAGACCAAGGTGCCTCGTTTACCAAACCAGAACTTGAAAAAGCGCAAGTATTTGTTATCAACTGCATAGATGATGTCTGCACTTTGGCACTGTCCCAAGGAATCGAAACTGAAGTATTTTTATCTCAAGCACATTTGTACATTTAAGCGTTTTTAACACAAAAAGTCCTGTTTTAATAAGGACTTTTTATTTTGCTCCAAGGTCGCAACTCAGATTTAGATAAAATTTAAAATTCAGTTAACATTTTTATGTTATAATGCTCCTCATGTATAGCTTAGAATCATTTAAACAAGAGCTTATTGGAGCGCAAGAATGGCTAACCAAAGAATATAGTCAGATCCACACCGGTAGAGCAAATCCAGCTCTTTTAGACGGCGTAACAGTTGAATCTTATGGAGTTATCGGCCCACTTAAAAACAGTGCTTCTATTTCTATTGAGGATCCAAAGACTTTGCGTGTGGTGCCTTGGGACAAAAGCTTGAACAAAACTATCGAAAAGTCTTTGCATGAAGCTAACTTAGGATTTTCTATTTCGGTTGATGACGCTGGTATCAGAGTCATTATTCCAGCTCTAACAACTGAAACTCGTCAAAAGCTGGTAAAGATAGCCAAAGAAAGACTAGAAGACGGACGTATAACTATCCGCAAAGCCAGAGAAAACGCTCTCAGCGATCTCAAAGAGTCATCTTTGCCAGAAGATACATTTGCAAGAGCAAAAGATGAGGTACAAAAGCTGGTAGATGGTGCCAATGCAACACTCGAAGCTCTCTTTGCCAAAAAAGAGACTGAGATTTTAAACTAAAAACATGACAATCATACTATTTATAATTGTTCTTTTGGTGACAGTACTTGTTCACGAATGGGGGCACTACATAACCGCCAAAAAAAGTGGCATGTTGGTAGAAGAATTTGGCTTTGGTATCCCGCCTAAGATTTGGTCATGGAAAAAAGGCGAAACAACTTATTCTATAAATGCGCTGCCTTTTGGAGGTTTTGTAAAAATAGCAGGTGAAAATGGCACTGATGATTCTTCTCCGATAGATAGACAGTTCGAATCAAAGCCTTGGTACAAGCAGTCTTTGGTTTTGGTTGCGGGAGTGCTTTGCAATATTTTGCTTGCTATATTGCTTTTTACTATTTCTTTTTCTATAGGCTCTCCAACTCTTTCAGAAAATGGTACTCCGACAGTTTTGCATGTGACCAAAGGTAGTCCGGTGGACAAAGCTGGTCTAAAAGTAGGAGACCAGATACTAGAGATCAAAAAGCGTGGCGAAAGTATCGACTCTATTGATACAACTTCCATCAAAAAAACTATCGACAACTCTACTGAGCCTCTTGAAATCACATTTTTACAAAACAAAAAAGAAATGACTGTTTCTATCGCTCCAGAGAAAAAGGATGGTGTTACAGCTCTTGGTATAAGTGTTGAAAAAGTAATTGTTCAAAAAGATTCTTTACCAAAAGCATTTTTAAAAGGAATAAAACAGACATTTGTTGTTACTGAAAGTATCTTTAGAACCGTAGGGATACTTTTAGCTGATCTTTTTACAAAAGAAAAAGAAGGTGGTTCCCTGATCGGCCCTATAGGACTCGCCAATGAGATAAAAAATGCGTCTTCTATAGGCTTCGGCTACCTTCTAGCTTTCACTGCCATGATATCTGTGAACTTGGCCGTTTTGAACATTTTGCCATTTCCCGCACTTGATGGCGGAAGGCTGATAATCGTCCTTTTGGAAAGATTGACCCGAAAAAAGTTCTCAAAAAAGGTGGTGGGAATAATCCACGCTACTGGCTTTTTGATCCTTATAGGGCTTATGATTTTCCTAAGTGTGGGGGATATAGGCAGGCTTTTTAGGGGTTAAAGATAGATATTGACATTTTGTTGACTTTTTACATATCCATGATAAAGTTAACACATTGATATAAAAGTTTAGATTTAAAAAAATTATGGCAGTTATAAGTTTCAAACCAAAACAAGTTACAAAAAAGCTACTTGGCACTCTGCAAGATAGAGCTCACGACATTATCGTAAATCGATATGGTCTTGGAGACGACACCGAAGCAAAAACACTAGAAGCAATCGGTAAAAAATACGGTATAACCCGCGAACGCGTAAGACAAATAGAAAATGCCGCCCTCTCTGCAATACGCAAAAGCGACACCTTTAAATCTGAACACAAAACTTTCTCTGAACTTAAAGACCTCATAGACTCTATGGGCTCTCTTGTACACGAAGATGATTTTCTCTCTGCTGTGTCAAAAGACCAAAATACAAAAAACCATATTCACTTTTATCTAGTTCTTGGAGACGAATTCAAAAAACTAAAAGAAGATGAGCACTTCAAAAGTAGATGGAGCATCGATGAAAAACTCTCTGAAGTTGTTCACAACGCTCTTCACAGTGTTTACAAAAATCTAGATGACAAAGAGCTCCTCTCTGAAAACGATCTTGTTACTCGCTTTATTGGTGAGCTCAAAGATGTTTCTGCACAATACAAAAACGAAGAGATCGCCAAAAGATGGCTTTCTATTTCAAAGAAAATAGCAAAAAATCCTCTCGGAGAATGGGGTCCATCAGATTCTCAAAATGTAAAAACTCGTGGTATCAAAGACTTTGCATATCTTATGATGAAAAAGCACGGATCTCCTATGCACTTCCGAGAAGTAGCAAAGGCTATCATGGATACATTTGGACGCAAGACTCATGTAGCAACTACTCACAACGAACTTATCAAAGACCCTCGTTTTGTTCTTGTTGGTCGCGGATACTACGCGCTAGAAGAATGGGGCTACAAACCAGGAGTAGTACGTGATGTTATCGCTGAAATACTCAAAAAAGAAGGACCTCTATCAAAGGAAGAAGTAGTAGACCGAGTTTTGAAAGAAAGATTTCTCAAGAAAAATACTATTTTGGTAAATCTACAAAACCCAAAGTATTTCACCAAACTTTCTGACGGCCGTTACACTGTAGTAAAAAAGTAGTACAATATAGCTAATATGGCAGACGCACCATCTGGCGGATCAAATTGGGGGACTTTTGAGGTAATCTTAGGCCTCCTTTTGGCTATTGGGCTTTTATCAAATATCTCTGGTAAACCAATAACACCTGTTACAGAAACCAAGAAAACTCAAGAAGCAAACAAAGTAAGCGACTCCGAAAAGTCTTGCGGTCTTTCTATCACTTCTCCTTTGTCGCTCCAAAAAGTCTCTGTGAGCTTCAGACTCTCTGGTTCAGTAAATGGTTGCTCTTGGAAAGCAGATGGAAGAACTGCTCTTTTTGCACAAGTTGCTAATGCCTCTGGAAAACCTATATCGAACTTTGTAAGAGTTGAAAGTGTTGGAGATAATTTCTTAAATACAAATTTTGATACAGAAATCTTTTTAAACGAGAGTGCAAAAGGTACTGGCTACGTCATACTAATACCTGCAATCCAAAATCCAGACAAACCTATAACAGTTCGTATTCCACTTACTTTTGTAACAAACTAATTTGTTTTTAGTGTTATAATATTTGGTACATGCAAGAGCCAATATTTTCTCAAATCGGTGTATTTATTGCGGTGCCAATACTGACTATTGTTGCTTGGAATTTATGGCTGACTTATATACAAAGCGTTTTTTTGAAAGGCCTCAAATGGACACTCCTAGAAATAAGACCGCCAAAAGAAGTTTTTAAGTCTCCGGCTGCTATGGAGCTTGTTTTGAACGCTCTTTATGCTGGAGCACAAGGAGGTGACTGGGTTACAAAATACTGGAAAGGCGAAGTGAGTCTTTGGCATAGTCTAGAAATAATTTCTATAGACGGACAGGTTAGATTTTTTGTTCGTACAGCTGAGAAATTTAAAAAAATGATTGAAGCTCAGGTTTACGCACAATATCCTCAAGCTGAGGTTTTTGAAGTAGAAGACTATACAAAAAATGTACCCGAATACAAAAAAGATGCTGACTTTAACGTTTGGGCTTGTAATTTTATATTATCCAAAGAAGATATTTACCCTATAAAATCATATGTTGACTATGGATTAGATAAATCAGTTGGCTCTCTCGAGGAAGAGCAAAGGATAGATCCTATTACTCCAATGATTGAGTTTCTTGGTTCTTTAAATATCGGGGAGCAAGTTTGGTTCCAAATAATAATACGTCCTGATACAAAAAGATTTACAGTAAAAGGAAAAGAGGGTAAGGATGAGAGTGGAAAGGATTGGAAAGCAAAAGCACAAGAAGTCATAAAAGATTTAAACGACAAACTAAAAGAAAAAGACAAAGAGGGTAAGGTAACAGCAGTATTAAAACCAACTAAGGCGCAACAAGGAACAATAGAAGCTATAGAACGCCATGCTGCAAAATTTGGTTTTGATGCCCACATAAGGGCTCTTTACATAGCGAAAAAAGAAGCCTTTAACGCTGCAACCAGAGCACCTTCTTTGATTGGATCACTCAGACAGTACGCTTCTAGTGACTTAAATGGTTTCAAACCAGATGGAGCAACAAAAATAGATTTTCCATGGCAGGATTTGTTTGGGACAAAAATTGTAAAAATGAAAAAAGACTTTTTGGATGATTACAAAGCCAGATCTTTCTTTTATGGGGGATTTGGTTTTACAAAGCTTGGTGAGTATTTTACTCATCCAAACAAAAGCGGTGGGAAGCCATTTATCCTCTCTACCGAAGAACTTGCGACTATCTTCCACCTACCAGGACGCGTAGCCGAAACTCCTACATTTACTCGTATTGAAGCCAAAAAAGCAGAACCTCCAGCAAATCTTCCGATATAAATATGAATTCAAAATTTAACATAAAAAGAGCATTTATTGTCTTGCTTGGAGCAGGGGCTTTGTATATTTCTATTTCCTTGATCAACTTTTTATTAATGCCACCAAAGGATTTCCCGAGGCCGTATCAAATAACCATAGACAGCGGACAATCTCTTTTTTCTATTTCAAATGAGCTGTATAAAGACAAGGCGATCAGAAGCAAAAGGGTATTTGAAATGTTTATGTTAACATTTGGAAGCGACAAAACTATAAGTAGAGGAGAGTACTACTTTGAAAAGCCTATAAATGTTGTGAGTTTGGCTATGCGTATCTCTGGTAGAGAGTTTGGCGTAGATAAAGCCAAGGTCACTTTTCCTGAAGGGTTCACAAATAAACAAATGGCAAATAGGCTTTCTAAGGAACTTAGCAACTTTGACTCTGATGCTTTTTTAACTTTAACTAAAGAAAAAGAAGGGTATTTATTTCCTGATACTTATCACTTTTTGCCTTGGGCGACAATGGAGAGCATTGTAGAGACACTAAGAAAAAACTTTGATAAAAAAATCTCCCCCTTACAAAAAGATATAGAGTCTTCTGGAAAAAGCTTGGAAGATATTATCATCATGGCTTCTATTATAGAAAAAGAAGCAAAAGGTGAAGAGGATAGGTATTTTATATCTGGTATCTTATGGAAAAGGATTTCCAAAGGCATACCGCTACAAGTCGACGCACCATTTCTGTATATATTGGGTAAAGAAAGTAGTGAACTAACAAGAGCAGATCTAGCTATCAATTCACCATTTAATACTTATAAAAACAAAGGTCTAACT
>DAORIU010000017.1:0-9535 GCA_035438645.1 Minisyncoccota bacterium | reverse complement strand
ATTTTAATTTTTGTTCTTTGTTCATGATATAAGTATACACTACTTGACTTTATGCTCAAATTATGCTATACTATATACAAAACAATATTTCAAACCAAATCTTAAAAAGTGAAAAAATATTTAATCTTGATTGTCATTATGGCAACATCGTTCTTTGTAAAAGGACAAACTACAAGTTTTTTTGTTGAACAACAAAACTACTTTAATAAAAAAAGTGTCTCGCCGTCTGCTTTTATCTGGGCAGATAAAAGTTACAAAGACAACGGCGGTGTCTTTGTGTTTGCTCTTGCAAACCAAAACTGGGGAGAAATACTTATTGGACCAAAGTACACCATTAAATCAAAGAAAAACCAAAACAGGTTTTTGGAAATTGGTGCAGGGCTAGGAATTGAGACCGATAAAAAACCTCTCCGTGGCACGGCCTACTACTTTTTTAACACCTCGCCAACAAAAGAGCGGAAGGGTACAATACAGTCCCTTGGCTTTGTTGAATATGGCGGCTCTGGTTACTGGTATTTATGGTTTGGAACTTATAACATATCCAATTCAGTAGCAATTGGTATCCATGCTCAATCTTTCAATGGTGTTCTTGGTCCTCGACTTCAGTTTCAAAAAGGGTCTTTTATGGCCTATGTAGTCGGCGGAAAAAACCTCGAACTGAAAGAGTGTGGGGGTGTAGCTGGTCTGAGATACTACTTTTAATTTAGCAAAGTCTTTTTGCAAAAATCCGGCATTGTGCCGGATTTTTTTTATTTCTTTAATTTTCTTTTTAATACACCCTACTTCGCTAAAGCTTCGCAGGATTCTAAAGAAATATAGTCGCTACGCTTCTTATTTTTTAGAGCATTTTTCACAAGCACAGCCCTTAGGTTTGATGTGCTCATCAAAGTATTCTTTTCCATAATCATAATTTAGCTCCTCGCCTACTTCTATAGCGCGCTTGGCATAAACAAAAACTCTGCCACGAATGATGTCTACTTCACAGTTTGGTCGGCATGAGTGGTTGATATAGCGAGCGATGTTTTTTCGGTCTGTTCCATCTATGTGGCGGTTTTTGGATGTTTGGAAAAGATATCTTCCTCCACGACGATTGGCTTCGGCGTCATTTATGATCTCTCCTACGTATTCAATAATACAGTCACCTTTTTTCATAGGCACCTTGGCAAAAAGCCCCAGTCCGTTTACTCCTCGCTTGGTTGCTAAGTCTTGTGGGTATTTATAGATAGGTACGTTCTTTGGTGCTACTTTTTTCGCTGATTTTTTCTTTTGTGTTTTCTTGGTTTTCATTGAGTAGATATTCTAACACACTAAATTCGCCACTTTGCATAAATACCAGTTGTTAAAATACGGTTACCATTTTTTTGTTCTATCCCGATGTCGCCATAGGAAATGTTTCCACCAGGTAGGATTTGTGACAAAAGCTCAGCAAATGTTCTAGCTGAGTATTCAGCGGCATAGCCATTTAATATCACTAGTTTTGGCTTTTCGCTCAAAATACTCGGTATAAAAGAAAGTAGCTCAGATAGAGATTCTTCTATCTTCCAAACTTCACCTTTTGGTCCACGACCAAACTTTGGTGGATCCATAACTATGACATCAAACTTCTCACCTCTTTGAACGAGTCTTTTTACATAACGCAAAGTATCCTCACACACAGTTCTGATACTATCTGCTGGAAGCCCAGAGAGCGATATGTTTTCTTTTACGGTGGCAATCGTTGTCTTGGAAGCATCTATGTGTGTTACTTCCATGCCCGCAAGCGCTCCAGCGATACTAGCCGCGCCGGTATAACCAAAGAGGTTTAGCATTTTAAGTCCTTTGTTTTTTGCACCTGCCTGCGCAGACAGGCCAAGAGTCATGATCTCGTCCCACTGATGAGAGTGCTCCGGGAAAACCCCAACATGTTTAAAGCCCTTACAAGAGAGTTCAAGTTTTATGTTTTTGTAAGAAAAAGTCCAGGTTTCTCTTAGGTCTTTGTCTAATTTCCAGCGCTCACCTTTTTGTACCCAAACAAACTGCGCTGTTGAACTAGCCCAGACATTTATATCAGACTTTTTCCAGAGAACTTGTGGATCTGGTCTATCTGTTACGACAGTGCCGAAGCGCTCTAGTTTTCTACCCTCTCCAGAATCTAGAAGCTCATAGTCGTCCCAATTTGAAATAGTAATATCCTCTCTCTTAATCATTGTTTTTGTTATAAATCTGATTTAGTGCGCCAATAAGATCTGGATATTTAAATACAAATCCCTTATCCATGAGTTTCTTGGGAGAAACCTTTTGGTTTTTTGTTATCTCTTCAAAAAACTTCCCAAACATCTTTTTTGCTAGAAACTTTGGAACACTCCCTAAAACTCTTCTTTTTATAGTTCTGGATAATACTTTCATAAATTCACTATGCCTTACTGGGTTTGGGGAAGAGGCGTTAAATTGTCCTTGAAGTGTAGTGGTCTCGAGTGCAAAAAGATAAGTGTTCACAATATCTTCTTCATGAATCCAAGACATCCAGAAGTCTTGTTTTTTAAGCTTTAACAAAAACCCGAATTTTGCTGTTTTTGTAACTTGGGACAAAAATCCTCCATTTCCCAAAACAGGAGCAGTTCTAACAGAAACAGTTCTAACCCCCAAGTTTGTAGCTTCTTTTGTTATAGCTTCCCAATCCTCTACTAGTTCGGCGAGAAACCCGTCCCCCCTGTCGCAGGACTCGTCGCAATCCTCATCTTTTGTGTCTCCATAATAACCAACAGCTGAAGCACATATAAAACAAGCTGGTTTGTTTTTTGTATTTTTTATCGTCTCGATAATATGTTTAGTACTTTCTATACGACTAGAGTAAATAGCCTTCATGCTCTTTGGTGTCCATTTTGTAGCGATACTTACACCAGCTAGGTTTATAACTGCATCTGTTTGTTCTAGCACATCGTAAGGTAGCGGGCTAGAAGAGATATCGCAGCGAATAAAAAATAGTTCAGGATGAATAATACTTGGAGATTTGACGTCTATAACTATAACCCTGTGCCCAAGAGAAAGCAGTCTTTGGGATAAGAGAGAGCCGATATAACCACTACCCCCAGCAATAACTATTGTCATATAGACTATTTTAACACGAGCAAACATTTTACTAACAAACGACAACATTTATAGTGTTTGTCATCTTTGTTGCAAAAAAGACAAACTGAGGTAGTATCAGTCTTACATGGAAGCAATAGAAAAAACAGCTTTGTTTATATTTCGTTTTTTGGGATTTGTAGTCCTGTCTATCTTCTTTTTACCCTCTTTTTTTATAGTAACCTATTTGCAAAACACTTGGAGTAAAATGCTTGGAGAAATATTTAATGTTTAGATTATTTTTATAAATCTATTTTTTCCTATCTTGTAAGCACCTTCTTTTATAACCTTTTTTGCAGTATCAACTGTTAACAAGTCTTTGGTGTCAAAATTAGAAACAGCACCTCCTTCTATCAATCTTCTGAGTTCACTTTTTGAGGAAACTATTCTTTCTTGAACCAGCAAGTCTTCGAACGTTCGGTTTTTGTTTTCTATTTCTGGTATTTCTTCTGAAACCTCTTTTTTATTAAAGATTGTCACAAAAGCTTCTTGTGCTTTTTCCGCATCTTTTTCAGATGAGCAGAGTTTTGTTATTTCATAAGAGAGTTTCATTTTTATGTCCCGCGGATTAGTACCCCTTTCAAGCTCTTGCCTAATTAAACCAACTTCTGACATGGTGTAGTCTGTACAAAGTTCAAAACCAGGAACAATAAGAGCATCTGACCAATTCATAATCTTTCTGTACATGTCTATAGGTGTATCTAGTAAACTAACCATATTACCTGTTGTTTTACCCATTTTTTCTCCTAAAGAATCTGTGAGAAGTTTAACTGTTACTACAAATTTTTCTTTATTTTTTATTTTTTTAAGAAGAATTCTCCCTGCAAGCATGTTAAATAGTTGATCATTACCACCTATTTCACCATCTACGTTCATAGCAACACTATCATAACCCTGCATGAGTGGGTACATAAACTCATGTATATAAATGGGTTTTTCTTCTTCCATTCTCCTTTTAAACATGTCTCGTTTAAGCATTTGATCTACGGTCATATTTGAAGCGAGCTCTAAAACATCAGAAAACTTAAGTTTTCCTAACCACTTACTGTTGAATTTTATTTTTGCAGCGTTTCTTCCGGAAAAATTTATAAACTTACTTGCTTGTTTTTTGTAAAGCTTGAGGTTTGTTTTAACATCTTTATCTGTTAATTGAACCCTTGTTGCCATTTTGTCTGTAGGGTCGCCTATACGAGCAGTGAAATCTCCTATAAGAAATACTATTTTATGCCCCATATCTTGTAACTGCCTTAGCTTTCTTAGTTGTATTGTGTGTCCAAGGTGAAGGGTTGGGCCTGTTGGATCTATGCCATTATAGATAGTTAAGACCTTACCATTTTTTAAGTCTTTTTCTACGGAATCTTTACTTGGAAGTATTTCAGAAACACCTTTTGTAAGAAATGTCTCTATTTGTTCGTCTTTAGTCATATATAAAGGCATTCTAGCATTATTTTGTTGGTTTTTTAAACAATTATCGCTATTATTACTAATATGAAGAAACTTACAAACAAAAAGATAGTTCTTGGGCTTCTGGCTTTATTTTTCCTTTTTTTAGGGGGTACTTTAGTTTGGGCCTCCCTTATCAAGCTTCCTGACCTATCAAATTTCGAAGCTAGAAAAATAGCCAACTCATCAAAGATCCTCGACCGAACTGGCGAGGTGGTTCTCTACGACATAAATCAAGGTGTCAGAAGAACAGAAATACCTCTATCCGAAATGGGTGAAAATATAAAAAACGCGACAATAGCCATAGAAGATGAACATTTCTATGACCACAGTGGTATAAGACCAACATCTATCATCAGAGCTATGTTGGTAAATGTAAGTAGTGGTAGCCTTTCTCAGGGTGGCTCAACAATAACACAGCAAATAATAAAAAATACATTACTAAACACAAAAAAGACCATTACGAGAAAAATAAAAGAGGTTGTTTTGGCGGTTAAACTTGAGAGGTATTTTTCAAAAGACCAAATACTTTCTATCTACCTAAATGACAACCCATATGGGGGCACTATCTATGGGATAGAAGAGGCTTCTTCGGCTTTTTTTAGTAAACATGCAAAAGACCTAACTGTGGCCGAAGCAGCATACCTTGCAGCGATACCAAAAGCTCCTAGTTTTTATTCCCCTTTTGGAAAAAACAAAGATAAGTTGGATGCCCGCAAGAACATTGTTTTGAAAAAAATGCTTGATCTCGGCTATATAAACAAAGAGGAGTATGAAAAATCAAAGGTTGAAACCGTGGCTTTTAACACTCAGGCACAAAATAGTATAAAGGCTCCTCACTTTGTTTTTTATATATTAGATTATCTACAACAAAAGTACGGGGAAGATGTTATGGAGTCTGGTGGCTACACAATAACAACAACTCTTGATTACGAGTTACAAAAAAAGGCTGAGGAAATAGTGAAGAAAAAGAGTTTAGAAAATGAAAAGGCCTTTAAGGCTTCAAACAGTGCCTTACTCGCAATGGACGCAAAAAATGGCCAAATACTATCGATGGTTGGTTCAAGGGATTATTTTGATAAGACAATAGATGGTGCCTTTAATGTTGTAACAGCAAAAAGACAACCAGGTTCATCTTTTAAGCCAATAGTCTACGCTACCGGTTTTCAAAAAGGTTATACACCGGAGACTGTTTTATTTGATGTACCGACAGAGTTTTCTACTACTTGTAAGAGTGACCCTAAGACATGTTACAACCCTAACAATTTTGACAACCTCTTTAAGGGGCCAATTAGTGTTAGAAATGCCCTTGTAGAATCTAGAAACGTCCCTGCTGTAAAAATGCTTTATTTGGTCGGACTAGATAGCGCCCTCGATATGGCCAGAAACCTAGGGATCATAGGTCTCGGAGACAAATCAAAATACGGCCTCTCGCTTGTGCTTGGAGGTGGTGAGGTGTCACTTTTGGATATGACGACAGCTTATGGGGTTTTTGCAAACAATGGTACAAAAAACCAAGCTACAGGTATCTTGGAAGTAAAAGATCGTAAAGGTCTTGTAATAGAAAAATTTGAAGAACTACAAAACACAGCTCTTGATAAAAATATTGCCCTACAGATATCAGACGTACTCTCTGGAACAAGCTACGCACTCCCTGGTACAGCAGCAAAAACAGGAACAACAGATGACAATCGTGATGCCTGGGTTATGGGTTATACACCAAACGTGGTTGTTGGTGTTTGGTCTGGAAACAACGACAACAAATCTATGACCAAGGGTTCAACTATCTCTGTTCCAACTTGGCGAGATTTTATGTCGGAGGTGCTTAAAAAGTATCCATCAGAACCGTTTGAAAAGCCTTTGCAAGATCCTGATTATTATTCACTAAAACCAGTACTCCGCGGTGTCTGGTTAGGAAATAAAACTGTCTTTGTAGATAAAATAACAGGTAAACTTGCAACAGAAAACACTCCGATAGAGGCTCGTGAGGAACGAGTTGTAACAAACGTTCAAGATATTTTGTATTGGGTTGATAAATCAAACCCACGCGGACCAACACCAAGCAACCCTTACAGCGATCCTCAATTTAGTCTTTGGAACTCGGCTGTGCAGTCTTGGTGGGAGGAAAATAAGTCAAAATACAATATAACTACAGAGTTCGACCTGCCGACTGAGTACGAAAATATTCACAACAATGATACAAAGCCTGTTTTAGAAATAAATGGTTTACCTCCTATGTTAAAAGCTGATTCTAGTGTTTCTATTAGTTTTTCTAATTCAAACCCTACCCCACTAAAGTCCATAGACCTCTTTATAAACGATGGTTATATAACAACACTAAGTAGTCCCTTTAGGTTTACATTTAAACCTAAAGATTATGGATTAATTCCTGGCTCTTATACAATGAAAGCTGTTGGTCAGAACACTTTGTATTCTATAGGGATAAAAGAGATAAATTTTATTATTAATTAATAGATTTAACTCCAAAACTGGAGAGGTTTATTAAGAGCCTCTCTTTTTTTAGTAAAATAGAGGCTTTAAGTGTAGGAGAGGAGTTAACAAAAAGATTTCCGTTTTTAAAAACCAAATCATCGCTGTTTATTTTTATATTTAATTCTTTTGAAATAACATCAGCGATATCTTCCTTGAAAGATGCCTTCTTTTTTAAAGAGTTCTTTAGTTCATCTAAGATATCTCCAAAAAGATTCATATATTATCTATTTGTTGGCATTAAGAGATAAATAAAACTGTTGTCACTTACCCCCTTTATTATTATCGGTTTATTTGGTTCTGTAAAAGAAATACTAATACTGTCGCTTGATATTGTTTGAAAAACATCAAGAAAGTATTTTAGATTAAAAGTAACCTCTATATCAGAACCATCCAAAACTGCCTCTATAGCTGATGTTGATGACCCAACATCATTATTTTTTGATTGTATAATAATGGATTTTTTTGAATTATTAACACTAAAAATAACTTGAAAAAACTTATCAGCGAAGACAGTAGAGAGTCTAAGTGTTGAAAGTAGTTCACTTCTCATAAGTACAACCTTAGTTTTTTCTTCTTTAGGAATGATTAGTCTGTAGTCAGGAAAAGCTCCATCGATCAATCTAGATGTAAAATAAACACCATCCCCGGAAATAGATATTTGGTTTTTACTAAAAGAAACCAGTACCTCTCCTTGTAATAGGTCTAAAACCCTAAGAAAATCAGATATATTTTTATAAGGAATCAGTATTTTTGATATTTCAGGTAAACCTTTTACTTTTATCTTTTTTTCGGAAAGTCTAAACGAGTCTGTAGCAACAAAAACTAGATTGTCTTGGTCTGTATAAATAAAGATACTTGATATTTCAGGTTTTATTTCTGTTGTAGCACAACAAAAATAAACGCTTCGGATACCTTCTTGTAAAACTTCTGTTTTTACCTTAAATGTTTCCCCTTCAACAACAGGAAGTGTTGGAAAATCTTCTTGTGGTAAGCATTTTATAACAGTGTTTGAGCCCTGGCTTTCTATAAGTAAATTTTCACCTTCTAAAGAAAGTGTTATTTCAGACGAACCTGTTAGATTTGATACAACATTTGATAAAATATCACCTTTTATTAAAACCACACCTTCTTTTGTTATAGTAGCTGGTACCTCTATTTCTACACCAACAGCTAGGTTTGTCGATCTTATCTTTAAAGAATTTCCAGAGGCTATTATAAGTATTGCTTGGAGTGTGGGTAGGCTCAAGTTTTTACCTGACATTTTTTCTGCCAAGGCGACTGCGTTCTTTAGTTTTTCTGTTTTACACTTTATTTTCATAATTTTATAAAGAATAATCTAATAAGTTTATATAACCTGTGGATTGTTGAAAACTTCTTTTTATCTTTATGTATTAAGGATAAAAATCAATCCTACACTGTTAATTATTTGTTTGTTATATTTTGATTTATTTTTCATATTCACAATATTTACTTACTTATTAGACTTTTTACACAAACTATTCACAACTATTTAAACAAAATTCTGATATCTTCTAACTCTTTCATAAGCTCCGAGTCCGTTTTTAATTCTTGTTTTATCTTTTCATAAGAGTGAATAACAGTAGTATGGTCTTTTCCTCCTAGTTTTGAACCAATAGAAGGATATGATTCATTAAAGTCTTCCCTCAAAATAAACATTATTATCTGCCTAGCCTTAACTATCTCTTTTCGTCTTGTTTTTTCATATATAACATTTTCATCCAGGTTATAGTACTCAGATATTTGTTTTACAACACTTTCAAAAGAAATAACCTTTTTAGGTTTTACACTATTTCTCACTAACAGTTTTACTTCCGAAAGAGAAACAGGTTTTTGCTTCATTTCAGAGTGCATATTTATAAGGTTTATTATTCCTTCAAGCTCTCTAATACTTCCTGTTACAGAAGATGCTATATAAGAGAGAACATCGTTTTCTATAGAGTTACCAGAGAGACCTACTTTTTCTTTTATTATAGCCATTCTACTTTCTAAATCAGGTTCCTGAATATCTATAGTCATCCCAGCGTTAAAGCGTGTCTTTAGTCGATCCTCAAGTCCTATAATGTGGTTCGGGTGTTTGTCGGAAGAAAAGATTATACTTTTTTCTTGCTCGTACAAAAGGTTAAATAAATGAAACAATTCATTTTGAGTACCATCTTTTCCAGAGATAAATTGAATGTCGTCTATAATCAAGACATCTAGTTTTCTATATTTTTCTCTAAAAGGCACCCCTCTACTGTTTTGAACTGATGTAACATACTCGTTCAAGAATCTCTCTAGTGTGGTATAAAGAACCTTTTTCTCCGGAAAGTTTCTCTTTAACTCGTTACCAATAGCTTGTATTAAGTGAGTTTTTCCTAAACCACTTGATCCATAAATAAACAAAGGATTATAAACCTTACCCGGTTTTTTTATAACCGCCTGAGACGCAGCATAGGCTAGTTCGTTAAATGGACCAACAATAAAAGTATCAAAG
>DAORIU010000016.1:0-10809 GCA_035438645.1 Minisyncoccota bacterium | reverse complement strand
CGAACTCGTAAGAGGATGTATAGGGGGTGACACCTGACCAATGCCAGAAGGTCAAATATTGGCGGTTCATACCATAAGTGTGCATGATTTGTTCGTGCCCAGTTTGGTGTGAGCTGACTGATATAAGCCCTGGTGAATGTCGGCGATAACTATAATCGTCCTAAGGTAGCGAAATACCTTGTCGGGTAAGTTCCGACGCGCACGAATGGTGTAATGACTGGGGAACTGTCTCGAGGACTTGCTCGGTGAAAATACAGTACCGGTGAAGATGCCGGTTACCTGCAGTTAGACGAAAAGACCCCGGAAGCTTTACTACAGCTTGGTATTGGGTATATCTGCATACTTCGTAGCATAGGAAGGAGACTTTGAAGCGCCGCTTTTGGGCCGCGTGGAGTCGTCAGTGAAATACTTCTATGTATGTGTATATATCCTAACCGATACGGCAAAAACGTATCGAGACAGTGCCTGGTGGGTAGTTTTACTGGGGCGGTATCCTCCCAAAAAGTAACGGAGGAGTCCAAAGGTCAGCTAGGCGCGAATGGAAACCGTGCCGATAGTGCAATGGCATAAGCTGGCTTGACTGTGAGGGGGACATCCCGAGCAGGTGCGAAAGCAGAGCATAGTGAACCGACAATTCGCATTAGATGCGGTTGAAGATTAACGGATAGAAGCTACTCCGGGGATAACAGGCTAGTTCCGCCTAAGCGTCCATAGCGACGGCGGAGTTCGGCACCTCGATGTCGGCTCACCTTATCCTGGGGCTGGAGAAGGTCCCAAAGGTTTGGCTGTTCGCCAATTAAAAAGGTACGCGAGCTGGGTTCAGACCGTCGAGGGATTAGTTTAAGCAAAAGATTTATCTGCGCTTTCTCTGATTTCTCGATTGTCTGAATCCCGAGAGAATTTTTGAATAATTTTTTTAAATAAAATATTCGTAACATAAATTATGTTTTAGTCTTTTCGTCTAATAAAAGTAAAGCTCACAAAATATCTGCAATATTTTGTGAGAGAAAGATAACAAGAGAACCATCTTATTACGGCGGTCCTTTGTAGTGATACAAGGTGACATGCTCAACTAATATCGGTGAAATCCGCCAGTCGGCGGACAACACCGAGGGAAGATGATCTGTATTGAAAAGTGATATAGAGATGACAAAAAGCGTCGAGCCAAATTCGGTGTGCAAACATCGCAAAATACCTGCGCTCCAAGTTTTTGTATCATTAGGGAAAAATCCTAGGTACGTCCCGAAAAGTGACGGACTTAGTAGTATTACTTTCCCGTCACTTTTCAGTACAGATAATCACCCGTAGAGACTAATTGTTGAGATGCTCAGAAATGAGTATAAGTTATAGTCCATTCCACACAGTA
Source organism: Minisyncoccota bacterium (assembly GCA_035438645.1). GTDB lineage: Bacteria > Patescibacteriota > Minisyncoccia > Phycocordibacterales > UBA9973 > UBA4124. Next base: position 9,443 of record DAORIU010000016.1, on the reverse strand, counting down.
ATGTGTGAAAAGAAGCGTAAGACAGGTTGGTCTCCTATCTACTGCAGGCGTTGATACTTGAGGAAATTCGTTTCTAGTACGAGAGGACCGAAATGAACGAACCTCTGGTCTATGGGCTCTACCGCCAGGTGGACTGTCCAGTAGCTATGTTCGGAATGGATAACCTCTGAAAGCATCTAAGAGGGAAGCCAGTTCCAAGATTAAGTATCGTCTGAGGGCCGTGAGAGATGATCACGTTGATAGGCACTAGGTGTACGCGCAGTAATGCGTTTAGCCGAGGTGTACTAATTGCCCGATTCCTATTAGGAAATCTGGAAATCAAACTGTTGAAAAACAGATTCAGAAATTTAAATGCTTGTCACTTTATGTGATTTAAAAATATTCGAGCTCACTGTCTTGGTGGTTTGTCGCAGGGGTCACACCTCTTCCCATTCCGAACAGAGAAGTTAAGCCCTGTAGAACCGATGATAGTCTTTTTAAGGCAAAAGTAGGTAGCTGCCAGGACTGTGAGCTTGAATTTCGAGAATACAATACAAAAAGCCATCAAAAAGATTTATCTTCGAGATGGCTTTTTGTATTTTTAGCTTGTTTTATTTGTTATAATCAAGCATATGGTTTGGGCACAGCGCAGAAAGCTTACTTATATGATGGGGCTACTTACATTTTTGTTGGTGGTCGCTTTTGCTGTTTTCCGCAATGCCACAAATGTCGCCCCTACTTGTTTTGATAACAAAAAAAATGGGGGAGAGTCCGGAGTAGACTGTGGCGGGTCATGTCTTCAGTATTGTCCAAATGAGCTCAGTGACCCCAAAGTTCGTTGGTCTAGAAGCTTTGAAATTTCTCCCGGTATAGTTCATAGTGTAGCTTACATAGAACATAGCTACCCAGCTTCTTCAGCTAGATTTGCGAGGTATGTTTTCAAGCTATATGACGAAAAAAATTCTCTGATAGTAGAGAAAGAGGGTCTGACATATATAGGACCTATGGGACGGAGTGCTATTGTAGAGAATCTTATCCAAACAGGAAATAGTAAGGTTGCTCTTACTCGTTTTGCTTTTCTTCCTCCAATACCATGGGAAAAGTCCGACCCAGCTTTTTCTCAAGTAGTGATAAAAACAGACAGAAATATTTTGGAAGCTTTTGATGGAGGTTTGAGACTAACAGCAACACTTGAGAACAAGTCTAGATTTAGCTTCGAAAACATAGATGTTGTAGCTATTTTATATGATGAAAATGATAATGCTATAACAATGTCAAAAATACTTTTACCAAATATTGGTGGATTATCAAATCAAACAGTTTATTTTACCTGGCCAGAGAAAATCGACCTCAAAAGAGTTCGCGCTATTGAGATCATCCCAAGAATAAATCCGTTTAAATCTTCAGAGATATGATTAGAAAACTTTATAAAGAAATTGATTGGAGCATTCTCGGAGCTGTTTTTCCTATTATTTTGGCGTCTCTTTCGACTATGACAAGCTTTGGGGGAGAGTCGGCTTTTTTTACCAAGCAACTTTTGTGGTTTGGTGTTGGATTAGTCCTACTTTTGTTTTTTACCTTTTTGGATGTCAGGTTTTTGCGTGATTCTCGTTATGTTGTCACTGCTTATTTAGCATCTTTAGCGCTTTTGGTTTTGGTTCTCTTTTTAGGAAAGACGGTAAAGGGAGCAAAGAGTTGGTTTGATTTTGGAGGGTTCTCTTTTCAGCCTACCGACTTTGTCAAAATCCTTGTTATTATAGTTTTAGCCAAATACTTTTCTCGTCGGCATATTGCTATAGCGCAGTTTAAACATTTATTTATCTCTGCTCTTTATGCTTTGGTTCCTATTATGCTCATAATGCTTCAGCCAGACTTCGGATCAGCTATGGTGGTAGCACTTTTGTGGCTCGGCATGTCGCTCGTAGCAGGGATTTCCAAAAAGCATATTTTGATAGTTCTCTCTGCTATAGTTGTTGTTTTTAGTGTTTCTTGGTTATTTCTTTTTAAACCTTACCAAAAGGCTAGAATCATTAGTTTTGTTGATCCAACAAGTGATATCCGCGGTGCAGGTTACAATGCTTACCAGAGTGTTATCGCTGTAGGCTCTGGTGGACTTTTAGGTAAAGGGCTTGGTTATGGAACACAATCTCGACTAAACTTTTTACCCGAATATCAAACAGACTTTGTCTTTGCAGCCTTCTCTGAAGAATGGGGATTTTTGGGTTCTCTGGTTGTGCTGTTTTGTTTTAGTTTTCTTCTTTGGAGGATCAAGGTTCACGCTGAGCATGGTGCTAGCAACTTCGAAACATTATTTTGTGTCGGTTACTTTATATTTTTGTTTGGGCACTTAGTTGTTAATATAGGAATGAATATCGGAGTTATGCCTGTTACAGGTATTCCACTGCCATTTATGAGCTATGGAGGGTCGCATATTTTGGCAGAAATGATTGGGCTTGGTATAGTTTTATCAATGACTCGTTATGAAAGGGCAACACACAGAGATGATATTAACAAAGAATTTTTAGGATATGCTTAATACACTAAATCAAAAAATATTTTTCTTCATTAACCATAGTGCTTTGGAGTTTCCCGTGCTCGATGGCTTTATGGTTTTTGTTAGTAGGCTTCTTGTGCAAGCTTTGATGCTTTTGGTTTTTGCGTGGTTAATTTTCTTGGCAGTTAAAAGTAAAAGAGATAGTTCTTTATTTCTGAAAAAGTTAGGTGATGTAGTTATATTTTTTATAACACTTTCTTTTGTTTGGGCTATCACAGAGCTTATCAAAGGACTGGTTTCTTTACCTAGGCCACACCAAACTTTGGAAGATGCCAAGACTCTTTTGGTTCATGGAAGCAATGATTCGTTTCCGTCTCTGCACACAAGCTTTTCTTTTGCCATAGCTTATTTTGTTTACTCTCTTTCAAAGAGGGCAGGGCTTATGCTCTTTGGTATTGCGCTTATAGTAGGAGTTTCTCGGATCTATGTAGGTGTTCATTATCCACTCGACGTCATAGCCGGAGCTTTTGTGGGGGTTCTTATCGCTTTTGTGATTATTAAAGTTTTCAAAAAATAAATAGGGGAACAATGTGCCCCCCTATCTCATACCTTATTAAGCTTTTTGAAGACCCTCTATCAACAGAAGAAAAGCAGCACTTTGTGTGACAATCTCTTTTTCATTTTTTTCGGAAACGGCCACAGCATTTTCTGCAGTGATTCCTTTAAAGATGTTGTTACACTTTGGACAGCGGGCAGTATTATCCTGTTTGTTTGGTACAAGGTTGACTCCTATCCAGTTACAACTACATAAAAGCATGGTTTTTATTTTTTGGGTTATAAAGATCAACTTACTTATATATTATATCATATTGTACTACTATAGTCAATATATCAATCAGCATTGATTTACAAGGCAAAAAAGGCTAGAATAGCCTTTATATATGATAAAAAAACGAATTTTTGCACTAATAGTTTTATTGCTCGGACTTGGGCTAGGATGGGCAGTTTTGCGTGGAGAGCAACCAAATGCGCCTAAATTTTTAGCAGATCATCCTTTTAGGTTGGGACTAGATCTCTCAGGAGGAACACACCTTCTTTATAGTGCTGATGTTAGTAAGCTAAGCGCAAGCCAGATAGATGATTCTATGAATGCGCTTCGAGATGTTATCGAAAGACGAATCAACCTTTTTGGAGTAGGAGAGCCAGTTGTACAAGTACAAACCGGATCTTTTGGCTCCGGCGGAGATCATAGACTTTCTATCGAACTTCCTGGTATTACCGATATTGGTGAAGCTATCAAGATGATCGGCCAAACACCATTTCTTGAATTTCGAGTTCAGTCAGACAAACCCCAAGAAATAGTTGTCGATAAAGATGGAAACGCTACTATTGATCCAAATGGCAATTTCGTACCAACACCACTAAATGGTAAATATTTAAAATCAGCGCAACTTTCGTTTAACTCTTCAACTGGAGAGCCTATAGTAAACCTCAACTTTAACGATGAAGGTGCAAAGATGTTTGAACAAATCACTCGCGACAATGTCGGTAAGACAGTTGCTATTTATCTAGATGGACAAGTCATCTCAGCTCCTGTCGTGCGAGAGGCTATCTCTGGTGGCCAAGCTCAGATCTCAGGCAACTTTACTCCAGAAGAAGGTAGAGCTCTTGTTGGAAGACTAAATTCTGGAGCTCTTCCTGTGCCAATATCTTTGATCTCAACAGAAACTATTGGGGCTACTCTTGGTGAGCAGGCAACAAGTGCTGGGATTAAGTCTGCTTTGATAGGGTTCTTGGCGATAGCATTCTTCTTGATCCTTTGGTATAGACTGCCAGGACTTATTGCATCTATTGCTTTAGTTATTTATATCGCTATTACTTTGGCGCTATACAAACTTATTCCTGTAACTCTTAGTTCTGCTGGTATCGCTGGATTTATCATCTCTATTGGTATGGCGGTTGATGCCAACATTCTTATCTTTGAAAGATTCAAAGAAGAGCGCAAAAAGGGTAGAGGTACAAGAGATGCTCTCTCAGAAGGATTTTCAAAAGCATGGCTATCTATTCGAGACGCTAACACTGCAAGTATTATCATTTCTATTATTTTGTTCTGGTTCGGATCTTCTCTGATCAAAGGTTTTGCTCTAACTTTTGGTCTTGGAGTTGTTGTTAGTCTTGTCTCAGCTATCGGAATTACAAGAGTGTTCCTAAGAGCTTTGCCTACTATGGAAAATAGTAAAGTCGGGAAGTTTTTATTTAGTAATGGTTTTATAAAATAATATGTTTGTCATTAAATACAAAAAAATATTCATAGGTATATCAGCACTTTTTGTTGCTTTGTCGATTGCGGCGGTTATTGTTTTTGGTTTAAAGCTCGGTATTGATTTTAAAGGAGGATCTTCTTTGGAGCTTTCTTACAAAGACACTCGCCCAGAAATAACTGAAATAAAAGACTCTTTGGTAAATTCTGGTTTTGGAGACGCAAGTATTCAGCCAGCAGGAGAGCGCGGTGTAGTCATAAAAAGCCGTGATCTTACAGAAGCAGAGCGAGCAAGTATAGTTTCTCTAGCTAGTTTAGAAGGTAAATATCAAGTAGAACAAAAGAGCTTCACTACTATTGGACCATCTGTGGGAAATGAGCTCAAGAAAAAAGCTATCGCTTCTATCATCTTGGTCTTGCTAGCTATTATTTTATTTGTTGCTTATGTTTTCAGGAAAGTTTCATACCCTGTTTCTTCTTGGAAGTATGGCTTTGTGGTTATCATTGCTTTGATCCATGACATCATCATCCCAACTGGAGTATTTGCTGTCCTCGGGCACTTCTTGGGAGTAGAGGTGGACACACTATTTATAGTTGCGCTTCTTACAACTCTTGGCCTATCTGTTATGGATACTATTGTTGTCTTTGATCGAATCAGAGAAAACATCACTACAAATAGAAATGCTAACTTCTCTGACCTCGTTGGACAAAGTCTATCTCAAACATTCGGGCGATCTATCAACACCTCTTTGGTTGTCCTTTTGATGGTACTTTCTCTAGTATTCTTTGGACCAGAGAGTACAAGACTGTTCTCTATAGTTTTGGCTATCGGAATGTTTTTTGGAACATATTCTTCTATATTCTTAGCAAGTCCGCTTCTAGTGGTTATAGAGTCTCTTCAAAAGAAAAATAAATAACAAAAAGCCCTTCTTTTGAAGGGTTTTTTGTTTGAGGAGACGCTCTTGTACTTGAGCCAAAAAAGAATATAATGCCTATATGACTATTATATTAATTATCGCAATTGTTATTTTGGGCTGGTTTGTACTTAGTTACAACGGCTTTGTTAGAGGAAAAAACCAATACACAGAAGCTTGGGCAGACATAGAAGTTCAGCTAAAGCGTCGTTATGATCTTATTCCAAACTTGGTAAATACAGTAAAAGGCTATGCAACACACGAATCTAGCGCTTTCGAAAAAGTAACAGAGGCTCGCTCTCGCGCTATGCAAGCTAGTTCTTTGGCAGATCATGCTAGCGCTGAGGTAAATCTCGGGAAAGCTGTAACAGGACTTTTCGGTATCGCTGAGGCTTATCCAGACCTTAAGGCCAACACTAACTTTATAGAACTTCAAAGAGAACTCTCTGACACAGAAAACAAGATCCAAGCAGCGCGACGTTTCTACAATGGAACAGTAAAGGATTTCAACACTCGCGTACAATCAGTACCTTCAAATATAGTGGCAAAGATGTTTGGTTTCAAAAATGCAGACTTCTTTGATCTTCCTGATAATGATGTTGCACAACAACCAGTAGAAGTGAAATTCTAATTTATGGGAGGGAGAATATTTGGGAACTTAGTCTTTAGTCTTGGTCAGAATTATCCCTTGTTAATATTATCAGCTCTTGTATTTTTATCGGTTATCGTAGTTGTTGTAACAATAAAAAAATACAACAAAGGTGCTGATAATATCAGAGATTGGGTCAAGTTGCTGTTCTATTTTATTTTAGGTATTATTGGCATATTAATATATCTTTTTTCTTCATTTTAAACATAATCATATGGAAAACGAACAACAGCAAACAAAAAAATATTGGTTTTTTGGCTCTAAATTAAATAGCGTGCTTTTGATAGTGCTTATAGTACTCATGGTTTTTGCTCTAAAAGAAATGCAAAAAAATCAGGACTATTATAAAGAAAATCTTGGACTAAAAGATACACCCAAAACTTCTGTAGAGGAAACAATCAGTGAGAAAGACACCGCCAATTCTTACAATAACATTACACTTAATCTCTCAGATCCATATACAAGTAAATACAAAACCATTTTTGAAGAAGCGCTAAAAAAGCCTGCCAATTTTAACAATCATTATGTCGTAGTAAGTTACGGGTGTGGGTCTGGTTGTGTAGCTTATGGGGTAGTTGATAAAAACACCGGTAAGGCCTACCAAGGTCCATCTGATGATTATGGAGGAAATTACCAAGTACCACCAAGTTTTGAGGCAAATCGATATTCTATAGACAGTAATACTTTTAAAGTTGTAGGTTACAACACTATTCAAACTTATAAATTTGAAAATGGGCAATTTATAATCATTCAGTAATTTCAGCAATGGCAACACTATACACAGAACAATCAAAAAATATTAGAAAATTATTTCTCGCTCTAGTCGCTCTAGTTGCAATTTTTGCTACAAATCGTCTCCTAAGTTATAGAGGTTTTACAAACAACAACAACTCTTTAAGTTATAAAAAGGTTGATTCTAGTATTTGTCCTTTTGAGCTCGCAAAGAATGACGTCTTCCAACTAATACTTGAAGATTGTGTTCAGGTGTCGCAAAAGGGTGTTGCAGGGGTAATAAATAACTACTTTGCGCGGACTATAAAGATTAAAAAACTGGATAACTCCCTTGTCCAAACGTTCTCTAATGAAATGTTTGAGTTTGAACCCGGCTACAATATCAATGCCCAAATTTTTCATGATGATACAGAGTCGTATGTAGTACTTGGTCAGGGGACTTGGGTTGTTTGGTCATTTGAAATCTTTTCTCTCAAAGACCAAAGAAGAGACAGTGGTTCATTTATAAACGGAGCCCTTACCTCCAATGGTTATTTCGTATTTACTTCTGCAGATGGATTGAAAGATGTTCACCTAGAAGTTGATCAGTCAAATGCGACCGATGTCGTAGCGCTTAATTTAGCTGATTTTAGTAGAACTCTTCTTTTTGAAGGAGATTCAAAAATAAATTACAGTGTTGCCTATACCACAAAATCATACATAAACTCAATAAAAGGAAACACTGTTACGATAGAAAAATACTTATGGGATAAAAAAGAATATGATAGTAAGTTCAATATAACATTAGGAGATAAATAAAGAGAAAAATATAATGGCAACTCTATACACAGAACAATCAAAAAATATTAGAAAAACCTGGCTACTTGTTGGAGTGTTTTTGTCTATTGTTTTAGGTTTAGGATATTTTCTATCTGTTTACTATAACAATCCTAGTATTTTGGTTTTTGCTTTTATTTTTTCTTTGGCTATGAACATCGCTAGTTTTTGGTTCTCTGATAAGATAGCTCTCGCAAGTGCCCGAGCTATTCCAGCAGATGAAAAAGAGTTTCTAGAACTTCACAGAATAGTAGAAAACCTCTCTATCACCGCAGGTCTCCTAAAACCCCGAGTGTATATTATTCCTGATATGTCACCAAATGCCTTTGCAACAGGTAGAAACAAAGAACACTCAGCGGTGGCTGTCACAACAGGTCTTTTACAAATTTTAGATAGAAATGAACTTGAGGGCGTGATTGCTCACGAACTTGCTCATATTGGCAACAGAGACATCTTGCTTCAGAGTATGGTTGTTGTGCTTGTTGGTTTTATCTCTCTTATTTCAAACATGTTTTTGCACAGTTTGTCTTTTAGGGGAGGAGGTGACGATAGGAGGGGTAGTAATGTTTTGGCTATAGTAGGTGTAGTACTTTTGGTGCTTTCACCAATATTTGCTCAGCTCATTCAGTTGGCTATTTCTAGAAAGAGAGAGTTTTTGGCAGATGCGACAGGTGCGCTTTTGACTCGTTATCCAGAAGGTCTAGCTTCAGCACTTCGCAAGATTCATAGTGCTGGTATTCCAATGCAAAATGCTAGTGACGCCACAGCGCACTTGTATATATCCAACCCTTTTGGTGGGAGACTAAATGGTTTCCACAAACTTTTTATGACCCACCCACCAGTCGAAGATCGTATAAATGCTTTAGTAAACAGTAAATAGTTTGAAAAAAAATATTTTTAATATAAACTGCATTTAAATTTTAAATTTAGTACATATGTATTGGCTAGAAACAAGAAACACGATTAGTGGATACCGTCCTTTTTCTCGTTAATCAAACTTGCCCTTCGGGGCTTTTTTAGAGGGTTCGCATAGCGGTCTAGTGCACCAGACTGTTCAGAATTTACACAAGAGCGAAGCGATTGTAATGTAAATTCTAATCCCTTCATATTGCGGAGGAATGCCAGAGTGGTTTAATGGGCAGTCCTGGAAAGACTGTGTATAAGAAATGGTACCGCGAGTTCGAATCTCGCTTCCTCCGCCAACACAATTTAGTATCGGCGTCAACTCACTTGCCTAAGTAAGTAGTGCGACTCGTGTGCCTTAAAACAGCAGATTAATCTGCTGTTTTTTGGTAAAATATAGATATGGAGGAAAAAACACAAAAAGAAAAAATTGTTGAGTTTTTTCAATCCCTAAATTGGCCAGGGATGGTTTTTGAAGATTCTAAAATATCTTGTCCTTCTGGTGACATTGTAGTCTTTAATAAGAAAGCTGTAACTATAGAATTTCATTATTACAACCGACAACAAAATAGTTATGAGAAGACAAATAATAAACAATCATTACTTATTTCTGATAAGGTAGAAATAAGTAATGTTTTACGAACTCGTTACGGTAGTGACTATAACATTCCATGGTTTCAGTATATAAAAGATATT
>DAORIU010000015.1:0-11555 GCA_035438645.1 Minisyncoccota bacterium | reverse complement strand
ACCCGACAAGGAATTTCGCTACCTTAGGACCGTTATAGTTACGGCCGACATTCACCAGGGCTTGTACAAGTCAGCTTGATATAATCGCACCGCCCGTAATTAACCTTCTGGCATTGGTCAGGTGTCACCCCCTATACATCCTCTTACGAGTTCGCAGGGAGCTGTGTTTTTGGTAAACAGTTGCCAGGGATACTTTCGCTGCGCCCGGCACTATTTAGCCCTTTTCCTTTTGCATAAAATGATGAGTGCTGATTTCTCAGCACCATCACTTCTGCATTTGAAACAGAACTAAATAGTGCCGGGAAGCCTTATTCCGAAGTTACGGCTGCTTTTTTGCCGAGTTCCTTGAGGACCTCTCACTCGTTCGTCTTGGTCTACTCGACCTGATCACCTGTGTCGGTTTGCGGTACGGGTTCTCATACAATAATCTTAGAAGCTTTTCTTGGAAGCGTGCTCTCGTGACTTCGCGCCGGACGTACCATTGCACGAGACATAGCTGATGCTAACGGAGAACGGATTTGCCTATCCTCCACACGCTCTATATCTACCGGAATCCAATTACCGGCCCACGTTACTACACTTCGTCCCTCCTTCGATTGTATAAGAAGTTAAGGAATATTAACCTTATGTCCATCTGATGCGGCTTTCGCCATTTCATTAGGACCCGACTAACCCTCCGATGATCACCATTGCGGAGGAAACCTTGATCTTTCGACGGGCAGGGATCTCACCTGCCTTGCGGTTACTTGTGCCAACATTCTTACTTGTGTACGCTCCAGCATGGCTCACGCCTTTGCCTTCACAGCAAGTACACAATACTCTCCTACCGCTTGTAGATTTTATAAAGGAGACAAAGATTTTTGCGTCTCCTTTGTCAAAAGACGTAATCACAAATGTGATTAGCGGGAGCTGACGGATTCGAACCGCCGACCCTCTGCTTGTAAGGCAGATGCTCTAGTCAACTGAGCTAAACTCCCTGGTCGGGCAAACCGTTATAAACGAAAAAGTCTTTCGATATTTCGTAAATTTGGTTTGACCCGGTGTAAAGAACATTAAATTATTTTCCTTTATAAAATCTACAAGCCCTCAACTTCGGTAATATACTTAACCCCGATTATCTGCGGCGCAAGATCTCTTGATGAGTGAGCTGTTACGCTTTCTTTAAAAGATGGCTGCTTCTAAGCCAACTTCCTCATTGTCAGAGAAATCTCACATCCTTAGTATGTACTTAGTATATATTTAGGGACCTTAATTAGAGATCTGGGCTGTTTCCCTTTTGTCTAACGGAGCTTAGCCCCCGTAGACTAACTGCCACGCTACTTGACCATGGGTATTCGGAGTTTGATAGGTGTCGCGAGATTGCTCCCTGTCGAAACCTTCCAGTGCTCTACCCCCAAGAGGAACACTTAACGCTAGCCCTAAAGCTATTTCGGAGAGAACCAGCTATTACCAGGTTCGATTAGCTTTTCACTCCAATCCACAAGTCATCCGAATGCGTTGTACGACATACCGGTTCGGGCCTCCATCATGATTTCTCACAACTTCACCCTGCTCATGGATAGCTCACCTGGCTTCGGGTCTTATGAATACGACCGCCCCGAGGGGCAGACGCGCTATTAACACTTGCTTTCGCTGTGGCTCCGGAGCTGTACTCCTTAGCCAAGCCGCATTCATAAACTCGTTGGCTCATTCTTCAATAGGCACGCCGTGACGGATATAAATACCCGCTCCGACTCCTTGTAAGCATATGGTTTCAGTACTATTTCACCCTCCTCTCGGAGTACTTTTCACCTTTCCCTCACGGTACTAGTTCACTATCGGTCTTCACAATGTATTTAGCCTTACCAGTTAGTTCTGGTGGATTCCTTCAAGCTATTCGTGTCCTGAAGTACTCAAGAACAGTGATAAAAAGATATATGCATTTCAAATACAGGGCTATCACCTTCTATGGCGCTGGTTTCCAACAGCTTTTTCTATACATACATTTTGTAACTTTCCTCGTAAAACGAGATTCACTGCCTTACAACCCCGGAGCATCATGAAGGATACAACGTGACGATAAATCGTTTTGTCATATCCTTCATGATGCTCCGGTTTGGGCTGTTCCCTTTTCGCTCGCCGCTACTTGGGGAATGTCGCGACTACGTCGCATTTTTTTATTTTCCTCTCGGTACTGAGATGTTTCACTTCCCGAGGTGCGCACAATGATTACTTATGAATCAAAGTAATAGAGGTTTACTCTATTGGGTTTCCCCATTCAGACATCTCCGGATCAAAGGTTGTTAGGCACCTCCCCGAAGCTTATCGCAGCCATACTACGTCTTTCATCGCCATGTGAAGCCAAGGCATCCGCCATATGCTCTTAATTTCCTATTAGGAAATCTAGAAATCAATTTTCTTTCATAGTCGCTTTAAAACTATAAAGAAACCAATATAAATATTGGGTTTGTATTTCGTCAGTTTGCAACCGCTTGCTCTTAGACGAAATACGTCTGTCTCTAAAACCTGCAGTTAGCATTACTCATGTTAACAATATATTTAGGACAGGGTTTTGTTATCAAATAACGGTGCTTATGTTTTTCACGAAAAACGCCGCCCTAGGGGGCGGCGCAACATTGTCTGTGGCTAGGCCCTAGATATTGGTTGCTTTTTTCGAAATACTCATAAGTGGGAAGAGTATATAGGATGCTTAAATTCCTGTCAAGCATGTATATATAGGCAATCAAAAAGCCCTCAAAAGAGGGCTTAAAGGGTTTATTTTTGATATAAATCAAACATGAATTTGGTCATATCTTTATAGCTGATTTGCTCCATGTGGACACCCTCTCCTGTCGAGACGATAGCTTCGTAGTTATCAAAGCTATGGGTAAAATGATAAAGGTCACCCCACTCAGGATGCCGAGTCTTACCTCCACCGATTAAAAGTGCCGCAACATACCTTTCTCTCATGGGCGCAGGCATGATCTTTGCAATGTCAATAATTCTTCCTGCTCTTTCAAAGACAATAAACTGTATGTACTCACGCAATGCTTTATCCCAGTGTTCAGTTAAAGAATAGATCTGTTTTACGATCTCTAAAATGTCTGAATGAAGATTAGGGTTTTGTAAGCACATCAAGTCAAACATACACTTGTGCATTCTGAGATAGTTTATTTCATACCCGTCAAAATTAAAGTACATGTTTTTACTGAGTTTTGACATTACTGGATCAGTCATGATTTTTTCTCGAATTGACGGTGAAGTCTCCATAAATAGAGAGTGTACTGTTGGAGAATGCCCAGCAAGATAATAAAGTGTATATATTCTTTCAAGAACAGGATAATACTCCTTTTGGTTTTTAAGTTCTTCAACTAAGCGCCAGTCGATCACGAAAGTAGGAGGAAGAAGTCGAGTATGCACCATCCCTCGTTTTACTCTTTGTCTCTCTGCGATAACTCGCGCCTCACCGTACTGATAAAACAAACCATGCATTTTGACATATTCTCCTCCGTTTGCCACATAAGAAAAATCTAAAAGCAACGATTCTTGGTTTTCAGCAACAAAAAGAGTATCGTGTTGCTGATCAGTTGAAGCAAGTACAAAATTAAACCAAGGTATAACAATTTTACACTCAGTTTCCAATTCATCACCAGCAGGCGCTATTGCTGAGCGAAACATTTTCTCCCACTTTATGTTGGTTAGACTTTCAAAAGGGCAAAAATTAACTCCATAAACATCTCTATAAACCTCATTTTTAAGAATAATCGTTTCCTCCCATATTTGTTGATCCGACTTATAAAAAAATAAGCGATGGGCTAACTTGCCAAAATCAAGATCAACATTTGATGAATTAAGAAAATTTAATTCTTCTATCGAGGTATTATGTCTATTCAAAAAAGAGACAAGCGAAGTGACTAAATTATTTCTCATAATATTTTATTTTAATGAATGAATTTTTCCTAAGATTACAACAATTAAATATTTTGTCAAAGAAATCAAAAAGCCCTCAAAAGAGGGCTTTTTGGGGTCGGAAATAATAGCTATTATTTTCCTAGATCATCAGAAACCTTGTTGATCCAGCGAGCTGCTGCGTCTTTGCCTCCTAGACCAAATGATAGTCCAAAAGCAAGAGCAAGCATAACCACAAGACCAGTAAAGATGATTTGTCCGAAGTATCCAAAGATACCTAGTTTGTCGAGAGCTGTAACAACAGCAAGCACCCAGATAGCATAGTAAGCGATATTACCGATCATCTTTGCAGAGTGAACGTGTGCCATTGATGCACCACCAGAGACAAGCTTACGAACAAAGTCAGCCAAGATAGTACCAGCAACCAAAACAAGAGCTGCAATGATAATATTTGGAATGTAAGCAAGAACTTGTTGAAGGAACATTGTTACTTGATCAAGGTTAAGAATATTTAGAGACGCAACCAAGAAAACGATAACAACAAACCATTTTACAAGCTCACCAAAAAACTTTCCGATGTGGAGTTTCCATCCAGCACGAGCAAGAGCTTCTTCGGCACCAGCACTTTTGAAAAGCTTATCAAGCTTTAGAGCATCTAGAGCAGAAGTAATGATCTTTGCTAGAGTTGAAGCAACGATCCATCCTAGAATAAAAATTATAACGGCGAGCAAGATTTTTGGGAATGTTTGTACAAAGCCGTACCAAAGACCTTGTAGAGAAACCCGAAATACTTCACTCCATGTTTGTATGAGCATATGTTTGTAGCGAATAAACGCTGTATTGAAAACCTATTAATTTACTAATACTGCCCTTCGAAACCACGAAAGACTAGTACCTTTATTATACCCTTATTTTTTAGTTTGGGAAAACAAAGGTGGAAAACTCCTTGGAGGCCAAAAGCCTTTCGTGCGGGTACTCAAACATGTCCCTAAGCAACTTGTCATACATAGAAACTCGATACCTAAAGTCAGCATTATCAAAAACAGCGTAAGAGAGTTCTGAACCGAGCTCACTTTCAAGTACGGCTACAGCCTTTTGAATATATTTTTTGCTTATATTATCCCCCACAATCAAAATATCTAGCCTGCTACCACTTTGCTTCATGAAAACACCAGAGACAACTAGCATTTGGATTTTGCCAGCTGGTCTGAACCTCTTTACCAATTCGTCATGCTTGAAAAAATCCCCCTCTATAAGTAACGCCCTTAGTTCTTTTATATAAGGAAAGTCGGGATTTAAAAACCAACCTTGAACTCTTTTCTTTTTTATCTTACCAGTTCTACCGTCTACAGTTTCTTTGATAAAAGATCTCTTTTTGACCAAGCTCATAGAAGCCATTTGATTAACCGCTTGTCTTGCTACAGAAGCACTGAGTCTTGATCTTTCAGAGATTGTACTTGTTTCAAAGCCTTGTTCAGGGTTCAAAAGGAACAAGCGCATGATTTTGACACGAGCTACTCCACCAAAAAGTTTTGATAAAATATCCATCACGCACAAAACAGACTACAGGGTTGTTGTCTGTCGATCCATTGCTGATAATACGACCAGTTTGGTTGGGTAACTCTGACACAGAGTTTTGTTTTGTACGTGATCCATTACTTTCTTCTTTCCACTTAATAACTCCCTTATTATAGTCCTCTTACTCCCCTTGTGTCCAAGGATATTGTGTGCCGAAATAAAGAGGCCCGATACTACTGTATCGGACCCTTCTGGCTTTCAGCCAGCTACTTATTTACTATGATCTTTTTGCTAAAAAACCGGCCATCAAATAATGAAAATCTTAGCAGGTAAACACCTGTGCTGAGCTTGGGTAAAGATAAACTTATCTGCGTTTGACCTTGTCGTGACTGGCTCCATCCACCGGGTATCCAACCATCGGCACGAACCAAAAAAATAGATGACACGGCAACAGGTGCGTCGAAAGAAACTGTGATCTGCTCTGTGCTTTTTGCAGGCACAGGGTAAACAACCGTTTTCTCTTCCAGCTGTTCCTTGCTCTGTTGCTCCTGAGAAAGCGCTTTGATGGGAGCGATGAAACATATCACCGCCATCAACAAAAATGTAGCGATTGTTTTCATACGACTTTAGTTTTAGATTAAAGAAATGCGTTTCGTTCTTATAAAGCCTACAAAACAAAACCACCCGCGTCAAGCGGGTGATTTTGTTTTAAAAACTTATTTGAAAGCAACTTTTCCGCCAGCTTCCTCAATACCTTTCTTGAGGGCTTCAGCTTCATCTTTCTTCATACCGTCTTTAAGTGTTGCAGGAGCAGCATCTACGAGATCCTTAGCCTCTTTTAGACCAAGTCCTAGAGCTTCTTTAACAACCTTCATAACAGCAATCTTTTGTTCACCTGCACTCTCTAGTACAACAGTGAAAGAATCTTTTTCTTCAGCACCGCCTGCAGATGCACCTGCGGCTGGAGCAGCTGCAACAGCAGCGGCTGAAACTCCAAACTTCTCTTCGATCGCTTTTACTAGATCGTTGAGTTCTAGTACTGATGCTCCTTCGAGTTCAGTAAGAAATGAATCAAATTTTGACATAATAATATTTTTTAATTTACGAATAATAATTTTTAATTTTTCTGTTTAGATACTTCATTAACAGCG
Source organism: Minisyncoccota bacterium (assembly GCA_035438645.1). GTDB lineage: Bacteria > Patescibacteriota > Minisyncoccia > Phycocordibacterales > UBA9973 > UBA4124. Next base: position 4,998 of record DAORIU010000015.1, on the reverse strand, counting down.
ATTGCCAAACGTTGCATAGGGCTCTTGAGGAGATATGCGATTTGTGAAAGCAATACTTCTTTTGAAGGTATTGTAGCCAGAGAAATCATTGTTTGTTTATCTTTGTAGTCTCCTTCAAATATTCCTCCAACTAGAGAAATCATATCAGCGTGCGACTTTTGAAATTCATACACTACCTTAGCTGGTGCCATAGGATCAGAACTAGCAGCTATAGCTATCTCCCCTTCTAAAGGAGGAAGTTCGCCTTTTATTCCTAGATCCGCCAACACACGCTTGAGCAATGTCTTTTTACCAACCTTGTATGAGATACCTTCTGCACGAAGAGCGCGTCTAAGTGCCATAGCATCTTTAACAGTAAGTCGATCAAATTTCACGAACGCTACGCTTTTAGCGTCAGCGAGAATGTCTTTGAATGAGGCAACAATAGAGATCTTTTTATCTTTTGATATTGCCATAATATTTTTTTGTTAACTTTAAAGTGTAGAGAGATTTCGACCTTGGCAGGTATGTCTCTATCCAACTGGAGGAGAACGGATTAACCCTTTTGGGACCCACTGTCTTTGATCTACACGCAAAGAATAATAGCAGAAAATACCTTTTCGTCAAATACTAGAAAAAGGATAGAACGAAGCTACTGTTAATATAAGCAAGTGCCCCCAAGAAACACAAAAGCAAAACTGCTAAGGCTATATTTTTTGTATGCTGAATTCTAAATTCAATAACTACCATCAATATTAAAACCAAATAAATAATTGCTATAAAAAATAAATAAATGTGCTGAATTGTTCGACTATAATTAACCAATATACGCTCTACTAAATTTGAATACTTTGGTACGGAATCATTTGAGTTTGGCTGTGTATCATTTTCGTTTAAATTGTAAGCAACAGCAAAGTCTGTTTCGTTCACTAGCAAAACAGGTGCGGGAGCATCTAGATCGACAGGTGCTTGCTCTACTGATGATATGCTTTGACCTTTAACTTCAGGTGTTATAGTTACTACCTTGTTTAAAATAGGCTCTTTTTTGTTTTGCTCTACTGCAGGCGAAACTACTGGAGCTTTCTTGCTTTGGGCTCTTTTGCCAAACATCTGAACAACAAAAGTTGTGGGTTGATTTTTATATATACCTTGATATGTAGCGATCCCTATTTCATCAAATTTGTCATTTATCAAATTTGCTTTGTGAGTGGGTGAAGCTATCCAAGCTTTTTGAACATCGACAGATTCATCGAAGTTTATTGCCAAATTCTCACCAGCATAAACAAACCTATACCCTACCTTAGAAAACCACTCCCAAGGAGTTACCCCTTTTGGACTTATATGAGCAAAATAACTATTTTCTGCCATATCTTTGGCCTTCATTAGCGCGGCCTTTTCTAAATCAGCGCTCACCATAAGTGCCCTACCATTATTCTCGAGTCTATACTCGTTGGTTAAATCAACCAAAACCGAAGAAACAACAGAGGCCCCTAAGTTTGTTTTGTTTAAAACATAGTTGCTACCCAAAGAGGTACAAAATAGCAAAAAACCAATCACAGAGAGCACTCCTACGCTATATTCGCGCAAAAGGTGTGGCTTGAAATCATTGCCTTGATGAGGGATGAGGTACTTTTTGACAGTCTTTATCATATGTTGTTTAAATAATAACAAACCTTCTTATAAAAAACAACACCTTTAGAAGGTGTTGTTTTTTATATTTAGTCGATCTTAGCTTCTGGTATAGGGATGTTTAGTTCAGGACACATAATGTTGTTGATACGTGTCACTGTTGTTTTAAATACCCAACCAGTTCCCTTCTTAAGATTCCAAGGCTTTAGAACAAAGTCAAATTCTTTTTCTTGGAATTTGATAACTGCCTTTTTTGTATCTAGACCAAAAACTCCATTAACTGTAATCTTTGGATCTAGTTTTAGATAATCATTTAGAAATGTTTGTAACTTTTTAACTTCTTCTTCATTATTATTTTTTCCATATTTCAAGAAATCTTCAAGATACAAACCGCAAGCTGTTGTAGCACCGAGAACTTCTCCTCCGCCAGTATTACCACCAGAGCTATTTCCAGAAGGTGTAATAGATCCTCCACCGCCTCCTGTAGGTATTTGGCTTACAACTCTAACTACTCGAGAAACACTTGCTGATAGTCCACCAGAGTCTGTGACAGTATAAGTAATAGTATAGTCACCGTTTACAGAAGTGTTTACTGATCCAGAGGCAACCACAAAAGCAGTTATATCGCCATCTTCAGTGTCTTGGGCAGTTGCTCCAGGGTCTACAAAAGAAGATCCGTTTAATATAGACATATCAGAAGACCCTACCAATGTGATAGTTGGTGGAGTGTTGTTATCATCAGGGTTTGATATGTATGTATTTGTGATTGTACAAACAGCATTTTGACCAGAACCAAGATTAATATTTGCAGAGATGGTGTTTAAAATAGCAACCATTTTTGCGTCTAAATCAGAGATCAAGTTTTGTTTTTCAGAATTGCCTTCATCGTTTGGATTTTCAGCTATAGCATCTTCTAGGGCAAACTTTTTAGCCAGAAAATCTTCTACACTATCTATAAGAGCTTGGTTTTCTTCTGGGGCTACACAAGCGCCGGAGAAAGAAGGTATGAAGTTTGGCTTAGATTCTTCTCGAACAGTATATGTCCCAGGAGAAAATGTATTTGCTTGGCCAGAAGTTACTTGAGTTTCACCAACAAATAACTGAAATTCTGAAGCGGGCATTTCACTACCGACAACTACTTTATTAACTGTGATAGTAGATGTTTGCTCTTCTGAATCTTTCAAGTTGAAAAATGCACAAGAGTAGTCTTCCTCTGGGTGAAGAGAGAAAGTAGTGTTCCCTCCTGTATTTTCTTCTGATGAAACAGGTCTTCCTACAACGAGATCAGAGTTTTTGAAGCAGAAAGAGTTTGTTAGTGTCCATCCTTGTGGAACATTTTCGGTTATAGTATAAGAAGTTCCCTCTTCTGAAGCCGGTAGAGCAAACTTTTCTGAAACTGCTGTACCTTCTGTAGTTGTTAAACTAAAGCCTTCATTTATACCTGAGAAAGAAAATGTTCCGTCTCCTCCTGTTGTGTATTTGTAAACAGTAACGTACCCCTCTGTAGGCTCTTGTATATTTTGACAATAAAGAGAAACATCATCTAGATATCCGCCGAAAGAGTTGTTTGTTCCCGCATCAGAGAATTCTATTTTTGTAGAAGTTCCAGTTGCGACAAATGTTCTAGTTCCCAAACTCCAAGATGTATCAGAAAGAGCTGATCCGTCTCCAGAGAGAACTGCACCTGAAATAACATCGTTGATTTTAACTTCAATAGCGTTGTCCTCTGTAACCACTCCCGGTCTTGGTGAATAGTGGAAGTTTAGATTGTAAGTCTTACCAGGTATTGTTTCAATATTTTGCCAAATCTTTACAGGAGCATCACCATCGAGCTCTGTGTGCTGACTGCCGGAGAAAGGAGAACCTGCAACATTGTTTTGAATTTCTAACTTAGGAGTATTTTCAGACTGTGTTACCCAATCAAGTAACCATTCCAAACCCAGAGCCCCTTGAGCAAATAAATCATATGTTCCAGAAGAAATTGACGGGGTTTCAAAACCACCATTTTTTATTAGGTTAACCTCTGGATTACAAACTGGGCCACCACCGCCGCCACTATTGCGACGGTTAACTATATAGTAAGGACCATTTTCTAAATTATACGCTTGGATAGTTCCGTTTCCATTTGGAAGAGAGACTTGTGTCCATCCATCCTGCATCACCTCACCTGCTGTATAGTTACCGTATGGGATATTATCAAAGGTATAACAACCATCCCGACCTGTAATACCTTGATAATCATTTTCTCCAGCACCATCGAGCTTGACTGTCCATCCAGACAAACCTCTAGGAGACTCCGAATCATCAACCTTACATAGTTTTACATCTACAAACTGAGGAACACATCTAGTTTGGTCGTCTGTGCTTATAGACTTATAACCCTCTGGAACAGACTCTTGTAATCCTTGTATGTTTGGACACATATCTACCTTGTCATTATTTGTGATTGTACAAGACTTTGTTTGACCAGCTGTTATTGTTCCAGAACAATCAGCACTGTAGCTAACAGTGTAGTTTGATGGGATGTTGGTTTCTACCACTGAGTAAGTTCCTGGATTGATTTCTAGAGAGTTTGAACCATCATTTTCAAATTGAACTGCTGATCCACTGTTTACAGAGAAAGAAAAGTCAGAAGCAGTAGAAGTTGAACCATTGTCGTTTATAACGACCTTGTTAACAACAAGGGTGCCTTTTGTAGGAATAGCTGTACCGCTAAGCTCAACGTCATCAAGCCAAACTTGGTCACTATTGCTATTTAGGTCAGCAGAAAATCTGATTCTAAATCCAGCGTTATTGTTCGCACCTGCTGGCAAAGTATGTGTAGCCTTAACATAGTTGTTAGTTGTATTGATATTTGAATAATCAGCAACCTGATTCCATGTAGTTCCATCAACAGACCAAGCAACTCTGATATGGTCGCTAGTTTCTAGACCAGCTGCAATTTTGTACCAGTAGCTAAGTATTATGTTTTGACTACCTACTGTAGAGACACTTTTTTGCAAAAGGTCGTCGTTTTCGCCAGTATCTCCCTTGGCTTCAGCCTTTTTTGAGCCACTGTGAGTTCCACCATTTTCAACGTCCCAAACACCATTACTAGATGTCCAAGCACTGAAACTACCTGACTCAAATCCGTCAGAGAAAATAGTTGCTCCGACTGATGAGCTAGGGCTGTTGAACAAAACTGCTAATAAAACTAAAGAAAGCGAGGCTATCTTTTTCAAATTATTCATATTATTTTTAAAAACTAAAACTTATTAAAACACTCTCAAAAACCTTTCTCTGGTTTTGATACTTGAACAATATAGCCTATAGGGGCAATAGTCAAGCTAGAGTTACCGAGCAAAATGCTCCCCTGCCAAAAGCATAAAGCCTACAACTAGAACCAAAATT
>DAORIU010000014.1:0-11632 GCA_035438645.1 Minisyncoccota bacterium | reverse complement strand
GAATAATGCCATCGTTGTGCTCTGCTGTTATAGATCCTCCATAACGCGCGACTAAGGAATAAACTTTTTGCGAGAGATCCAGAATAATATCTGAAGAAAACGGATTGTTAAGGTCCATCAAAGGAATAATATGAAAGTTACCATTTCCCGCATGTCCCGCAATAGTGTAGTCGAGTTTGTAGTGTGAAAGTATTTCCTGTAACTCTGGTAAAAACTTTGGCATATCATGTGGGCTAACGATAATGTCATCTATAAATGGTGCGGTACGCTTGCCTTTTGCATGGTTGCGTAGCAAAGCAAAACTCTCTCGTCTTATTTTCCAATACTTTTCTATCTCTCCTTTTGAGCGAGCTATTTTTGTTTCAAATCCAAACGGCTTTACAGCCTCCAATATGTCGCCTGCTCTTTTTTCTAGTTCCTCTTCATCATTTCCTGTTACTTCCGCCATCAAAATCATCTTTGGTACACCACCGCGAAGAACCAAAAACATATCAGGAATGAATTGAAGTCCTAGCTTGATAGCACCCCAAAATCCAAGACGCTTGAAAAAGTCCCAAATAAATCTTATAGCCAGCTTCATACTATAGTCATCAAAAGACTCAAAGCTCTCTGGCTCGTAGCGCATAACAGTGTCGACAACTTCACCGAGCTTATCTAGCTTGGGCATATAAATGACAACCATTTTTGAATACTTTGGTACTGGAACGAGAGCAAACTCTATCTCTGTGGTTATACCGAGAGTTCCCTGAGAACCCACGATAAGTTTGTTGAGGTCAAAAATTCCTTTTTCTCTATCCCAAACATTCCAAAGATAATACCCAGCACTATTTTTACTAACTTTTGGTTTAGCCTGTTGTAACAAATCATAATTTTGTTCTACCAAGTCAAAGACTTGTTTATAAATCCTTCCCTCAAAATCTTCACGAGCGATCTTGGCCAAAAGTTCAGTTTTGTTTAGTGGTTTTACTTCGTAAATTTTTCCATCTGAGAGAACAACCCTTTGTCTTTTGACATACCTTTCGACTTTACCGTATTTGATAGTTTTTTCTCCACCAGAGTTGTTGCCGACCATTCCTCCAACGGCGCAGAGATCCTTGGATGCGGTATAAGCTGGCATGATAGCGCCATGCTCTAGAGTTTGTTTTTCAAAATCTCGATAATAAACTCCTGGCTGAACAATAGCCTTTTCCCCATCAATAGAAATACTGTTGTTGAGGTATTTTGTAGTATCTAAAATAATAGACTCGTTAAGTGGCCCTCCGGACATACAAGTACCGGCAGAACGTGCTGTTAGAGAAACTTTTGGATCTTGCTTTTTTTGCTCTTTTACAAAAGAAACCAAATTCTCTACATCAGATTCATCTTTTGGAAAAACTATCACACTTGGCACAACCTCAAAAAGAGATGCATCATGGCTATATTTTTCTAAAATTTTTTCGTCCTGTTCTATGTCGCCCTTAAAGACTTTTTTGAGTATTTCTAAATTCATATTATTTTATTCTACTGAAAACTTTTAGTTTTTCTTCTACTACTTTTTGCATCGCCAACTTGCCAGCCTCGCCGTATTTATAAGGAGCAACATCATCTGGATTTTCTGCCATATATTTTTTTACTCCTTCAGTATAAGCCTTTCGAAGCTCTGTGTTTATATGGACAACACAAATACCCGCCTTTATGGCTTCCTCAAAATCAGCATCATTGCCCGATCCGCCATGAAGAACCAGTGGAACATCTGCCCCATTTGCCAACTCTTTTATCCTGCCTATATCAAGACTCGGATCGATACCTCCTTTCATCATACCGTGAATATTTCCTACAGCTGGAGCAAGCATATCGGCACCTGTTTCTTTTATTAACTTCTTGGCATCTTCTACTTTTGTAAGGTTCTCAAGCGAAACACCTTCAGGAATACCCTCCAAAACCTTTGAGGACTGTCCTATATAACCAAGCTCTACTTCTACTATCACATCGTGCAAACTTTTGCGGGCATAATCCACACATTCTTTTGATTTTTCTATATTTTCTTCGAGAGTAAGCTTTGCTCCATCAAAAATAACACTGTCATAGCCAGCATCAATACATTTTTTTACACCTTCAACACTATAGTGATGATCAGCATTTAAAAATATAGGGATCTTGAGATTGTTTCTTATACTCCTAACCATTGCTACCGCTTCATACATCCCTATAGCTCTCTCCTCACCCTCAGAAACCCCAACGATCACAGGTAAGCCAAGATTTTTCGCTCCATGAGCTATCGCCCAAAGCCCTTCAATATTTGAAAAGTTAAAATGCCCTATGGCTTTTTTGTCTCTTTTGGCTTCAGCAATATAAGCTCTGAGGGTTTTCATAAAACAATTGTACCACAACGATAAAATAGCTATAATACCTTTATGCAAAATGAACAAATAGATTTTTTGGCTATCGGAGATATCGTAACTGATGCCTTTATTAAAATAAAAGACGCCAGAGTGACTTGCGATATAGACGAGCACAACTGCAAGCTCTCTCTCAGGTTTGGAGACAAAGTTCCCTACGAATCAGTCGAAGAAGTGCGCGCTGTCGGCAATAGTGCCAACGCTGCTGTTTGTGCCGCGAGACTTGGTGTATCTTCTGCTCTTATAGCAAACGTCGGTAAAGACACTCACGGACAAAACTGTCTTGATGAACTTATAAAAAATAATGTATCTACAAAGTATGTAGGTATTCATGAGGGTATACCTACGAACTATCACTACGTGCTTTGGTATGACGTAGATAGAACCATACTTGTAAAACACGCCAACTTCCCTACATCTTTCCCTTCTGACATGACTGCACCAAAGATGATTTATTTGTCTTCTCTAGGGGAAGGAACAGAAGACTATCACAGAGAAATCTCAAACTTTGTCTCTGCTCACCCAGAAACAAAACTGGTCTTTCAACCAGGAACATTTCAAATAAAAATGGGCGCTGAGGCGCTAAAAGATATATATAGAGATACTTACGCTTTCTTTTGTAATGTAGAAGAAGCTCAAAGAATACTAAAAGTAGAAACTGAGGAAATAAAAGATTTGATAAAAGGGCTTCACGACCTAGGTCCCAAAAATGTTTTTATCACAGATGGGATCAAGGGAGCTTATGCCTCTGATGGTAAAGAGAGTTATTTCATGCCTATATACCCACATGCTCCATATGAGAGAACTGGTGCAGGAGACGCATTTGCTTCGACTGTTTCTGTCGCACTTCTTATGGGCAAGAGCTTGGAAGAAGCTCTTTGTTGGGGACCTATCAACTCCATGAGCGTTGTTCAGTATGTTGGTGCCCAAAAGGGTCTTTTGACAAAAGACGCACTAGAGAAATATTTATCTGAAGCTCCAAGTGATTATAAGATTAAAAATATATAAAATTTATGGAAAATTTTGAACACAATTTTGGTATGCTAACGACTGGAGAAATTAGGGATAATTTTGAAGCTTCTAAGATAAAAGAAAGTTATGAAAATCATCTAAAAAATTTAAAGGCAGAAATAACAAAAATAAAAAAATATTTAGAAGCTAAAAATGAAAATCCTAAGCTTGAAAACTTCCAAATAAATGAACATAAGAGTCTAGGGACGATAGCTGAAACACTTAGACAAAAAGAAGAGTACAGCGATATAATAAAAAAATTTGAAGACGAGGGTGTTCCAGAAGAAATACTTTCTCAGGCAAAAGAAGATTTAAATTATCTAGAAAAAGAAGAAAAAACATTTTCTGAACTATCAGAAGTTGCGGAAAATAATCCTAGTTTAAACTAGTTTTTTCTATCTAAGACTTTTAAAACAGCACTCATTATGCCATCACGACCCATGCCGTAGTGTTCTATGAGTTCATTTGGTGTTCCTGATTGCCCAAACTTGTCTTGCACTCCGACAAACTCTATAGCTGTTGGGTAACTTTTTGCTAAACATTCAGCTACTGCCCCACCCAAGCCTCCGGAGATTTGGTGTTCCTCTACTGTTACGATCGCTTTTGTTTCTTTGGCAACCTTTATGACTAGTTCTTCATCAAGAGGTTTGATGGTGTGGATGTTTACCACGATAGCCTTGATATGTTTTTTTTCTAAATCTTTTGCTACGCGAAGTGCATTTGCAACAAGCGCACCTGTGGCAACTATAGCAACATGAGCAACTCCTTCTGGGCGAAAAAGTACTTGTCCTTTTCCTATCTCTAATGGAGTATCTTCTGTAGTGATGATAGGCGTCTTTTCTCTAGCAAGTCGTAAGTATGCAAGCCGAGGGGCCTCTGCAAGCGCTAGGGTCATTTTCTTTGCTTGTAGAGCATCACAAGGCGAAAGTACCATCATGCGTGGAATAACACGCATAAGAGCGATGTCTTCTATAGCTTGGTGAGTACCACCGTCCGGGCCAACAGAGACACCTGCATGACTTCCGACAATTACAGCCTTTCTATCATTGTATGCCAGAGTTGTACGGATCTGTTCCCAATTTCTTCCTGGAGAGAACATTGCATAAGAAGAGAAAAATGGGTATTTGCCCATGGCCGCCATACCGCTTGCAACAGTAGCCAGATTTTGTTCAGCTACTCCTATCTCTACAAATCTCTCTGGAAATTTATTTTTGAACAAATGCATTTGAGTACTTTCGGTAAGATCTGCCGAAAGAGCAACTATGTCTTTGTTATTTTCGCCTGCTTGCGCCAAACCCTCGCCAAAACCCTTGCGAATAGACGCTTGCTCTACGTCGTCACTAAAAATCTTTGGGTTAAGTTTTAAATTAGGATTTAACATATTTTAATTATCGCTCACAAATGTAAATCTGGGAACTACTTGACCCTCCCATTCTACTTCTTGAAAGAATAAACTTATTGGTCTCGCATATCTATTGCCATCTTCTTGTCTTTCATATACAACTAATTCTTCTCCTGTTTCGGAGTGTTTACAAAAAACCAACATTTTATAATGCTTTCCTTTATAGTGCCTCCAAACTTGTCCGACTTTTAATTCCATAGTTATTTTTGTTTTAGATAATCAAAAATTGTTACAAGCACATAAAACGATTGCAATACAATAAAAACACTATCATTCTTGTAAATACTATAAACAAGCAAAAACCCTCCTCCTAAAAATGAAAGTAGGTCTCTTAGCTTTCTTGATTTAACAATAAGGCCAAGCGAAACCAATATTAATCCTGCAATACCTAGAAGTAATACCATACTAACTATGCTCACTCTTAATTTTACCACTTAATGTTCTCAGCTCTTTAAGTGCCATGTTTGCTTCTTCTTTGTTTGGCGCTTTACCATGCCACTCAAACTTTCTTTCAAACTCTCGCACACCTTTGCCAGGGATTGTTCTCGCGATGATAACAGAAGGCTTTTCAAATACAGCTTTGGCTTTGTGGACCGCATCAATGATCGCCTCTATGTTATGCCCATCTATTTCTTGAACATGCCAGTTAAAAGCTTCCCACTTTGCAGTAAGCGAGTCGAGTGGCATTACATCCTCTGTATAACCGTCTATTTGTATGTTGTTTCTATCTACTATCGCGATCAGATTGCGAAGCTTTTCTTTACCAGCGAGCATTACCGCCTCCCAATTGTTACCTTCATTGAGCTCTCCGTCTCCTAGCAAACAATAAAAATACTTGTCGCTAGTGATACCGCTGTCTATTCTATCAGCGAGAGCCATACCAACAGCCTGAGAAAGACCTGAGCCAAGCGGACCTGAACTATTTTCTAAATATGGCAAAAATTCTCTATGGGGGTGACCCTGAAGCCTGCTACCAAATTTGCGCAGTGTTTGAAGCTCTTCTATCGGGAAATATCCAGCGTGTGCCATAGTCGCATAAAGCACTGGATTTATATGTCCGTTTGAAAGGATAACTCTGTCTCTCTCTTCCAAGTCTGGATTTTCTGGATCATGGCGAAGCAGGTCAAAGTAAAGCGCAGTGAAAACATCAGCCATTCCGAGAGGTCCGGCGGTGTGACCTGATCCAGCAGACAAAAGCATAGAAATAATACTTTCTCTTATTTCATTTGCTTTTATAGATAGCTCTCTTGTTGAATAAGTGCCAATTTTGTTTTTCATTTTTATGAGTTAGCAAGATTTTGTAACTCTTCTATTGTACCGTGAGGATCGATACTTTGAAAGATAGCAGAACCCACAACTAGTCTTCTCGCACCAGCTTTTACAAGATCTGGAATATTTTTTGCATTTACTCCACCGTCAACACTGATACGAATACTCTCTCCATAGAGATCATAAACTTTTTTTACAAGCTCTAATGATTTTTCTGTAAAAGGTTCTCCTTGAAAACCTATGTGTTCTATCCCCATACACTGAATACGTCTAAGATATGGTACAAGTGGGGCGATTTCTACTGGATCGTCATCTAAATCTAGAGCAATGCCAAAAGATATCATCTGCCTAGTTATCTCTGGTAAATTTTCAAAATAATTTAGCAAGCTCTCTACTGAAACACTCTTTTTATGAAAAATTATCTTTGAAGGGCCAAGGGCTATGAATGTATCCATCTGTGAGAGTGGATCAGAAACCATCAAATCAAACTCGTAGTTGATACTATCCCAGTATGGCAAACCCTCCTCTTCTTTGATTATCGCGTCTTTGCGAGAAACTTCTTTGCCTGTCCACCACCATGTTTTATTGTTTACAAATTTTCCATCACAAAAATCTATCTGTATAGTCGGGGCAATAGCGCGGACTTTTTCTACCGCTTGCTCTATATCTCTAAAACTTTGTGGCAATATCGCCGGTATTATTTCTATCATAACTAATATTTTAATATTAACCAGAAAATTAAAATTAAAAAAGTGAAAGTACTTGTTAACATCAATATCTTTTTGTTTGATTGCATTATTCCTTTATAGCCAACTAATATATAAATTAATGAAAGTATTGGTACTGCTATCATCCACCAAAGAATTATTTTTGAGGAAGCCGCGGAGGCTAAATAAAGAAGTCCTATAAGACCAGTTAAAAGCACTGCTATAAGCATACCTACAATTGTTAGCCATACCATTAGAGTTTTCATACTAAAATTTTCCTAATCTTCTAACATGTCTTTCATTGCCTGAAAAAGGTGTTTCGAGCCACATCTTTACTATATTTGGCACATCTTCCATGTTTACAAATCTAGCCCCTATTGAAAGTATGTTGGCATCATTGTGATCGCGAGAAAATGTCAGTATTTCTGTTGATCCACCATAGTACACTACAGCGCGTACTCCTTTAACCCTGTTTGCGCACATTGCCTCCCCCTCACCAGAGCCACCAAATATAACAGCCTTGTCTTCCGGAGAATTTGCTATAGCCTGCGCGCATGGAGTAACAAAGTCTGGATAATCATCATTTTCATCTAACTCTTTTGCTCCGTGATCCACAACCTCATAACCTTGCTCAAGCAAAAAAGCCTTCAAAAATTCTTTGTGTTCAAATCCAGGGTGATCTGTAGCTAAGTGTATTTTCATAATAAATCTTTTTTATTAATTATATATTTTATTAATCTATTAAATTTAAATAGAGAAAAAACAGCAAAAACCAACGAAAGCAACGGAAACAATCCGAAAGAAAAAAAGGTGACGGCAGGATTTACAATGGTCAAAAGTATACCTAAAAATCCTATTATACAGATACATAAATTAAGATAGAAATGAAGTATAAATTTTTTCCTTGTGGAAATAGAATTTACTGAATTAGAAAAATTTACTATACCTAAAATTACTGTTACTGGAAATAGAAGACTAAGGATTACGAATTTTAAAGCTTCAAAATAAGTAAACATATTTTTACTTTATTACTTTACCTGTTTTAACTACATGATCCACCAGAGTATATGTATACCCCATTTCGTTGTCATACCAACCAAGAACTTTTACGAGGTTGCCACCAACAACACGAGTCATTTCGAGATCAGCAATAGAGGCGTGTGAGTTGCCCAAGATATCACTTGAAACAAGAGGTTCTTCTGTAACCGCAAAGATATTTTTCCATCTTGGGTCAAGTGAAGCCTTTTTGAGTATTTCATTTACCTCACTCGCTGTTGTCTCTCTCTTTGCAATAAAAGTAATATCTACAATAGAACCCGCTGGAACTGGTACACGGATAGAAATACCATCAAAGAGCCCCTCGAGTTTTGGAAAAGCTTTTGTAACTGCAATAGCTGCACCTGTAGAAGACGGAACGATATTTTGTGCAGCAGCTCTTCCTTCTCGGAGGTCTTTTTTGCTTGGACCATCTACGAGTGCTTGGCTAGCGGTATATCCGTGAACAGTATTGAGAATAGCTTTTTCGATACCGAGCGCTTCGTCCAAAATAGCAATAAGTGGACTAGAAGCATTTGTCGTACAGGAAGCATTTGAAGTGATGTCACATACACCAAACTTATCTTCATTTACACCCAGGAGTATAGTTTCTCCTGGGAAAGATCCATCGCCCTTACTAGGAGCTGAGATCACTACTTTTTTAGCACCTTGATCTAGATGAAATTTTGCTTTTTCAAATGCAGTAAATAGTCCAGTAGACTCCACTACTACATCAATACCAAGTTCCCCCCAAGGAAGCTTGGTTGTATCTTTTTCCGAGATAAATTTAACTACCTTACCATCTATGACTAGATTTGCTCCATCTACTTTTACATCTTTACCCCATGCTCGATAAACAGTGTCATGGCGAAGCAAATACGCAAGAGATTCTATAGATCCGAGATCGTTGACTGCAACAACCTCTATATCACTTCTCTCCCAAGCTACCTTAAGAAAGGCTCTTCCAATACGACCAAATCCATTTATTGCTACTTTAATTTTACTCATACTTTCATTATATCAAACAAAAAAGCCAACGTGTATGGCTTTTTTGTTTTTTTATGTTTTTATTCAGGCTGTATACCAAACCACTCCCTTTGCCACCCTCTCATCATATTTATCTCTTTTTGTTGAGCAGAAATGATGTCGTTGGCTAGTTTTATAAGTTCTGGGTTTTTTGAAGTCTTCAAAACCATCTGGGCCATCTCTATAGCTCCCATATGGTGAGGAATCATTTCCTCAAGGAAAGCGCTATCGAACTCTGTACCCGATTTCCCTGAAAGATTTGCTGTCATAGCCTCCATCATAGAGCCCATAGTCATATTTGAGTGCATATTAGCGTTATTATCCATCATCATAGACCCATCCGGCATCTGATGCATACCCATAGGGGCGTTACTCTGTTTATTTAGTTGAGGATAAATCATATATCCCAAAACCAGAGCAATTATTCCTACACCTACCAACTTTGAATTATTTTTATTTGTTTCCATCACGTACAAAACAGGTTATGGATTACACTCCCTGTATTTAGTTAAATTATAATAATATTTTGTACCACATAACATAAACTTGACCTTGGTTTAGTACGTGATCCATACACCTATAGTATACGTTACTTTTGTAGTTCTTCTTTCAAAATCTTTAGTGTCACTTGTGGATTTGCGCTACCTTTGGTTTCTTTCATCACCGTCCCAACAAAAGCCTGGGCAATACTCTCCTTGCCTGCCCTGTACTGGTCTACTAGATTTTGGTTTTCAGAAATTATCTTTTGAGCCAGAGTTCTGATAGTTTCCTCATCGTTTTGTTGAAGCAAGCCTTCTTTTTCAGCTATAGATTTGGGGTCGGCATCTTCTTTCATTATCATTGCAAGTATATCTTTTGCTCCACGAGAAGTTATTTCGCCACCAGCAATCATCCCAACCAAAATCGCAAAATTCTCTGGTGAAGGCATCCTAAGTGATGAGTCTTTTTTCAAGTTTCCGAGCATATCAGAGAGTATGTAGTTTGAAGCTGTTTTTATTTGATCTAAATTTGGCAAATTTCTAGCCACTGTTTCAAAGTATTTAGAAAGTTCACCATCCACTACAAAGGTTTCTAATTCTTCTCCTAGTCCAAAGTCTTTTTGATACCTCTCACGCTTTTGCCAAGGAAGCTCAGGCAGAGAGAGCTTGAGCGCGTCCATATCAAACATTTCATTTAGCATAAACTTTGGAATATCTGGGTCTGGAAAGTAACGATAGTCGTTAGCGTTTTCTTTTGATCTCTGAGAAAATGTTGTTTGTTTGTTTTCATCCCAGCCACGAGTTTCTTGGACTATTTCGTCTTCCCTACCAGCTTCATACAAAGCTTGCATACGAGCAAGTTCATATTCGATAGCTTTTTCTACTGCTTTAAATGAGTTTAGATTTTTAACTTCTACTTTAGTACCAAACTTGTTTGGATCAGGTGAAATAGAAATATTTGGCTCAACACGCATTTCACCTTTTTCCATGTTTGCTTCTGACACTCCGAGGGTTCTAAGTAGCAACTGAAGCTCACGAGCAAAGTCTCCTGCTTCTTTTGCACTATGAATCACTGGCTCTGTCACCATCTCCATCAACGGCACACCAGCACGGTTAAAATCAACAAGGGTAAAGTTTCCCCTATCGTGCTTTGAGAGACCGGTATCTTCTTCGAGGTGAATACGAGTGATAGTTTTTCCGTTTAGTGACCCACCAGAGACTATAGGATATTTATACTGAGAGATTTGATAACCTTTTGGTATATCAGGATAAAAGTAATTTTTACGATCAAATTCAGTAAAGTTGGCAATGTCCGAACCTAGCGCTAGTCCTACCTTGATCACGTTTTCTATCGCCTGTTTGTTTGGGAAAGGCAAAGTTCCAGGGTGCCCCATACATATAGGACAAATATTTGTATTTTGCTTTTCTTCGTTGGGATCGTTTTTGCAACCACAAAACATCTTTGAGTCTGTTTTGAGCTCAGCGTGTATTTCTAGCCCGATAGTTGGATAATAGGTTTTTTCCATTTGCAGATTATAACCCAAAGAGTACTTGGTTGACAATAAAACTCATGGTTGTATAATAGTAATGAAGTATTTCTTTTCTAAACCCAAAACCAATTTTTATGCAAAAAAAGAATGACGAAGGAATTCATGAAGAAATTTCTGATATTTTTTCTAAACTATCCCATCAGCCTTCAGATTCGGCGGTCACAAAAGAATGTGTTAGCTTAAAAAACGAAGAGGTTAACTGTAATGGCAACCGAAACAAGAAAACGATTAAAAAATTTGCAGACGAAATGCCACCTCCACTACCTGATAAACCTGGATCTCCTGGTATTTTTTATTGAAATCAAGTTATATCAATAGTAAAAACTTGCCCCGCTAATGCGGGGCTTTCTTTTTTTCTTTAAAAAGAGTAGACTTTTGAAAATGCTTGCTAATGAAAAACAAAATACTATTAACTTTTCTGACCACTATCTTTCTCTGCTCTTGCAATATAAAATTTGGCACAACCGACAAACACCTCTTGGGTATGGGTTCTTCAAAAAGCCCTCTGTCCTCAGTAAAATACTCTAGATATGGTAACGACTCCTTGAGAGTAAAAACCACCAAAGAAAGATTTACTGTTGCCTTACCCAAAAACGAAGTCCGTTTTTCGGTTGTATGCCAGACTTCAGAAGATATTATTTTGAGAAGTTTTGATAAAACAAAAATCTTGGTTTTTGTTATCAAAACAAAGTCCTGGTCCGAAATAAAAGAAATTCCAAAAACTTGCCCCTAAGCCTTCTCTCCCAAAGAGGAGGCTTTTTGTTTCAAAAAGTGC